>CAMKRB010000040.1 GCA_946415045.1 uncultured Myxococcales bacterium | reverse complement strand
AGGGAGCGTGCGGACGCCCGGCGCTGCATTTCGGTTTTGTCGGTTTCCCCAATGATCATCATGTTTCGGATTATTCAGCTATTCATCATTTTGTTTGTATTTGCGGCGGCCTTTGTGCCGCAGGCTCAGGCACAGGAACGGTATGCCGAAGTGCAGATCGACACGCCCAGCGGCTGGAATATGGTGCAGATGCAGACGTTTTCCGGCGCTGTGCCGTCGCGTGCCTGGGTCTTCAGACGCGCGGGATCCGAAGCGGAGACGATGGTTTCGGTTCTGATGACCGAGGGCATTGTCGATGGACTTCCCTCGCAGTCGCTCGGTTATCTGATGCGCCTGTATCTGCGCGAGCTCATCGCCGGATGGGGCGGGACTGCAGAAGACGATGCCGACGAAAAAGTTCCGGAACAAGATGATATCTTGTGCGGCGACGGGGCTGGATTCCGGACGACAGCGCAGTTCGGATCGCGTAAATATGCGTATTATGGATGCATGCTGCGCACGAGCGAATGGTCGAGGATCGTGACCGTTGTCACGTGGATGCCCGAAGGCGGCGCGGAAACGGATATCCGGAATCGGCTGATGCTGTTTGTGCAGGCCGTTGTCCTGCCGCCGCCGCCGTTCGACGATGATAACCTGAACCCTCTGCGGCATACGTTAAACCGCCTGCCGCCGCCGAAGTTCGACGAATGATGGGGAGCAGGCCGCATGAAATCTGTGAAAAAAAAGCAACCGCAAACACCCCTGGGGGCCGCATGACGGTTGCACTTGCAAGTATTTAAAGCTGTTGTTTGACAAAGTCGAAAGGTAGTGATAAGAATACGCAGCCTTAGAGGCGTTTGTCTGCCAGCGTTCAGATGTAGAACCTATGGAGTGAGTGCACATGAGTTTAGAACGACGCGTATTCGCGTTTTTTTTGTTGATAACACTGTTGGTTGTGACGGGTTGCGGTCCGATCCTTTCGACGAAGGGAACTTCCGAGGCCAAAGATGCCCTGGCTAAAGCCGAGGCTGTAAACGCTCAGGAACTGGCCCCTTACGAGTACACGCTTGCGCAGGAATATCTACGCAAAGCGGACGAACTGTGGGGACATTCCAAGTTCGGTGACAGCACGAAATACGCCAAGAAAGCCATCGAAATGGCCAATAAAGCCGAAGAGAAAGCCACCACAAATCCTTACAAGAATCCGCTGACGAGCAACTAGTGATCGCCCGGGCTGAACAGGTTTTTTACAGAGAGAACATATGAAATACACAGAATTGAATTTGCGTCGAGGCATGATGGTCATGGTCCTCGCTTCGGCAGCCGCTTTCGCCATGGGGTGCGCTGATGGCACCAAACTTTCGGCTCAGCAGAAAGAAATTCACGGTCAGGTCGACACCATTTTTGATCGTGCCTATCGCTGCGCCCCCGTTGAACTTGCCAAGGCAAGCGCCAATGAAGAATTCGGCCGCATGGAACTCAGCAACGGCAACGGTCGTCGTGGTGAAGAACACATCACGTTCGCTGACGAAATGGTCAAAGAAGCTGACCAGAAAAGTCTGTCGACCAAATGCCTCGATCCGAAACTTCAGGACAAGGATAACGACGGTGTCATCGACAGCGAGGATCTTTGCCCGACAACCCCGGGTCTCAAGGAATTCAAAGGTTGCCCCAACCCCGACAAAGATGCTGACGGCATCTGCGATGTGTGGGTCTCCGAAAGCGGCCTCATGAAAGAATTCGAGTGCAAAGGCGTCGATCTTTGTCCGGATGATCCAGGCGAACTCGCTTACTCCGGTTGCAGCAATCCTGACCGCGATGCCGACGGCGTCTGCGATAAATGGGTCGCTAAAGTCGGTCTCCAGAAAGATTATGCCAAGACCTGCAAAGGTGAGGATCTGTGCGAAGATTTGGCCGGCCATGCAGATTATCAGGGCTGCCCCAATCCCGACAGCGATGGCGATACCATCTGCGATCCATGGGTCACCGAACGTGACCTCCTCGGCACCTTCACTCAGTGCACCGGCAGCGATAAATGCCCGTTCGAACGTGGCGTTGTCGAAGAAAACGGTTGTCCGCCTCCTCGTAAGTTCATCACCGTTACCGAAGATAAGATCGAACTCAAAGAACAGTTCTTCTTCGCTACCGGTAAAACAAAGGTTCTCCCCAAGAGCCAGCCGTTACTCGACGAAATCGCCGCTGTACTTACCGAGAATCCGAACATCAATATCTCCATCGAAGGCCACACCGACAACGTCGGCAAGCGCAAGAGCAATATCAAGCTCTCGCAGGGCCGCGCCAAGTCCGTCATGCAGGAACTCGTCAAACGCGGTATCAACAAGAAACGTATGACCTCCGCTGGTTATGGTCCCGATCAGCCAATCGATACCAACGATACAGAAGAAGGTCGTGCAAACAACCGTCGAGTCGAACTCCGCATTACAAAGCGTTAATAAGGGGCACCCCGCATCGCTCCATCGCGCAGCCTTGCGGGATTTTTCCTTGCAGACTTTGTGTCACAACAAGCCCTGTCTTCAATCCGGAGACAGGGTTTTTTTAAACCATTCGGGGCTGTATTATGGGCGCTCATGCAAATTTGCTCGCTAAACTCAAACTCATCCTCATCCTGATGCTGCTCTTCGTCGGACCTCTGTCGGCTCAGGCTCAGGATGTCAAATCCTCCGTACTGTCTTTGAGTCAGTCGGCTATGGCCGACTACGACGACTTTGAACTTGAGGCGGCCGACGAAAAACTCATGCAGGCCACCCAGCTTATCGAGTCGTCAACTACAAGCGATCCCGCATTTGCCAATGTTTACGTCGCACAGGCTGTCGTCAGCCACGGCCGCTTTAAGGATACGGCTCCCGCAATCGCTGAAGACCGCGCTTTCTCGGCTCTGCTCAAGGCTTTGTCCTATAACCCCGATGTCGATATTCCCGCCGACTACAGGTCGGGTGAACTCGAAAATCTGCTCAATAAGGCACGTAAAGTCTATGCCACATCCGGTTCTGCTGTCGTCCTCAATACGACAAAACCTGTGATCGATCATACGCCGCTTTATGAGCAGCAGCGATGCCAGGCAGCCGAAATCCGCGCCCGCGTCCCCGCGCATCCCAATATCTATCGCGTGGTCGTACACTATGCACCCGATACGGAGCAGTATAAAGATATCGAGATGCATCCATCAGGGGAATCCGCCGATATTTTGGTCGCTGAAGTCCCCGGACTTGCCACGCAGGGCAACGAACTGCTTTATTATATCGAAGGTATCAACCGCAGCGGTGAAGTCGTCGTGACCAGCGCTACGGCTGCTGACCCCAATCATGTCATCATGATCGGGGCTTGCGGCGGTCTTTCAACTTCCGATTTGGCGACAAAATATGGTGAACCCCTCTTCCAGATGACCGTGGGCGTGGGCACCGGACTCATGTTCGCCAGCGAAGCGGAATCGTATTGCACCAAAAATACCTGCTACAGAAAGAATGATATCGCACAGCCGTTTAATACTGCCGGCGTCAACGGACCTGGTATCCTGCCTGTTCACCTCAAAATCAGCGCGATGTTCAATCTGCCCGCCCATATTCAGCTCGGTCTTCAGATTCGCGGACAGCTCGCCAATACACAGAACACCAGCGAAATCACTAAAGAATATCTCGGCCCCTGGGATGCGCTCTCGATGGGTGTCGAATTCAGGTATTTCCCGCTCTATAAACAGCCCTACCGCTTGTACGTTGGACTTGCTGCCGGTGGCGGTGGCGCAAACGCGACCTTCATCCTCAGCAACCAGGGCAACTATCGCGATCTCTACAAGTTTGGCTATGGTTATATTGCACCCGAAGTCGGATTCCTGCTCACGCTGCACAGATACGTCGGTCTGGCATTCGAACTGGCGATGCCATTCCATTTCCCGCAGAATCCCAACGTGCACTTCGATCTGTCGGTTGGACCATTTGTTCAGTTTTAATTCAATCCTCACCCCCGCTACAGGAGATACGACATGGGAGAAAGAAAATCGATTCCCAAAGGCTTTAACCTGAGACAGTTTTTTGGCGAGTATTTCGATATGATTCGCCGAACGGGGAGTGATCTGGCGGATGAACTGATTGCTCTGGTCGAGGAGCGGCGCAGCATGCAGCGGTGTGATATCTGCGGCATGCCGATGAAAGAACCTGCAAACAATCCCAAAAAATTCGTCGGCGCATATCTTTGTGATTTTTGTCGCCGTCAGTTGCAGCAGCGCTAAGCCATGACAGCATTGACCAGCGAAGCCCGGCAGATCGCCCGGCAGTTCAATATGCGAGCGCGACAGATTTTCTGGCCGGGAATTGTGCCGGAAACCTCGCCGCTTTGGCGGCTGGATGACGACAGCCGCGTCGATTGGGTCCTCGAATATCAGCAGCAGCGGCAAATGCTCGCCGACGGCCGCTTCGGACCTTCGTGTCTCATCACGATGATGGCCGAATCCCTCGGCGGCGTTGGCGGTTTCATCATCGATGGCAAAGAAATTCAGGTGGAGAATACCCGGGTTGCACGGATGTTTGTGCCTTCGGATGGAACCAGGGTGACGCCCGATTTGTGCTGCTTTTTGTCGATTCCCGAACTCGATCACATTTGCCGCGAACGCCTGAACCGTCGCACGCCGGTGCGAGCGCATTTCAGCATCGATACTTCGGTCGGGCTTCATCAGCAGGGATTGATCGTGCAATGGGCAGATCCCATGCGTTCTGTGCCATTTTCGCCGACTTTCGAAACGATCGATTATCCGCGAAAACGTCAGTGCGTCGGCATTGAGATCGAAAACGTTCTGTTGCTTTATCAGCTGGATTCGGACGAAAGACGGTGGCTTAAACGCCGTCCCGTGATTCGCGCAAAAATTGGCAACCGCGAAATCAGTCAGCCAGCGGTGTATGATCACCAAATCCGCGCCTTGGAATGCATTCTGGATGTGCTCGAAAAATATGCGGGCATTCCAAAAACTTTTCCAAACTTTAACGGCGATTACATCACGGCAATTCTCGAGGATGATCAGATCGCCGATTACCGCGGATGCCTGGCTAAGTTCAATTATATCCTGATGAACAACGAACCTGGTGCCGGACTCGTGCCATGGATCGAGAATGTTTTTGGAAAACTCGAAAAAACGTCTGCCGAGGAATCGGACGAAATCGATGCAGAGCCTGTCCTTCCGGCATCCATGGTCGATCTGTCGCAGTTCGAATCGCGCAAAAAAGAATTGAGTGAAGCACCGCAGCCGACATCGACTTTTTTACCGGCTTATGAGGATGGGCCCAGATTCAGCCTGTCCAATGCCATTGCAGCAGCCTATGCATCCGGTAAAGTCGCTCGTGCTGGCCGAATTGCTGAGCGTGCTAAAAAATTCGACAACACGTGATTTTTTTTGTTGACAAAGGTGTTTTTTGAGCGTAAAAGGCTCGCGTTTGCTCGTTAGGGCGAACGCTTTTTGTTGCGGGATAGAGCAGTCTGGTAGCTCGTCGGGCTCATAACCCGGAGGTCGCAGGTTCAAATCCTGCTCCCGCTATTTTTTGAACGACAGATTTTTATCTGTCGTTTTTTTTTTGCTATGTTTAACCAGTGTGGATATAGCGTTACCCTGATACGTGTGAGATACTGGCAAAGAGCGCCGAGCATCGAGCGTCGAGTTGGCCAATGAGCACTCGTGGCTCATTGCTCATCGCTCGTGGCTGCAACGCAGGCAACCTTGCTTTTTCATATCCAGGATCGTTAAACAGAGCCTTTTTTTTCAGCACGGTGACCATGGTGATCTTTTTAGATTCTGGCCGTTAGCCGGTTTGTCCGTGGGTTCATCTACGGTCTTGATATGTCGCCCTGTGGGGATCTGGCGGTGACGTACCTGCGGGGCAAGTCGGATTGTAGGGGGGATTTGACGAATCATGCGTATTTGCGGATGATCAGCACTATGGTTATACAGCGTTATTTTGGTTTTTCCTGGGGCTGAATGTGACGCGGCGTATTGCCAGATAGCCGCGTCGGGGGTAGCCGCGTATGGCCGTATTCATTGGCCGATCGGAACGATCGGCCAATGAATGCGGCCATAGCGGCGCAGGGGGCAGTGCCCCCTGCAAAAAAAAATTTCGAATTATGTTCGCGACTATTTAAACTTTTCCAAAAAAGCGCTAAAAGAATCGCGGTTTTTGGCCGCTGATTTTGAACCATCTGCGGCAAGGAGAAAAGTATGGGACGCAATTCGAAAAGAAAAAATGCTTTATTTATCGGTCTGTTAGTGAGTTGTTGTGCTGTTGCCTGTAGTTCCAGTGATGAGAAATTGCCCAATCCTGCGCTTGTGAAAATGCAGCATGCGATAGTGAATGGTTCGCGTGACCTGGTTGTTGCGCATAAGGCTGTCGTTGGGTTGTTTGAAAATGAGACGGTGGCTGTGAATAATTGCAAGAAGAACTATCTGTTTTGTACAGGTACGCTCATCCATCCCAATTGGGTTCTGACTGCTGCACATTGTGTGACTGAATCAAGCACCTGGAGTTCTACTGTCAGTCCGGGCGACTGTAATGATTATATCTCAATTGGTGTCGGAAGCAATAAGGATGCGCTTATCAAGAAAAGCTATAAAGTAAAAAAAGTGACTTATCACTCCAGTTATGGCAATCACTCGCTGGGCACATGGTGGAGTTCTGAAGACTGGAGCACGATCAATGCGGATATTGCTTTGCTTGAGCTCGAAGAGCCGGTGCCCGAGTCGGTGGCAAAGCCGATTCTGCCGCATCCAAAATGGTTGCCTGTCGCCCGGAATGATCTGGAGAAAGATATGGAATTCTCCGGATTTGGTTTCGACGAAGATGGTGTGATGGGTACTAAGCTTCGGTTTACAGCGCCGGTCACCGAATACTGCGGTAAGTTCAATGCGCATGACAGCACCGATGGCTGTAAGAATGGTTCGATGACGCTCTATGGTGACCATCCGAATGCAGAATATGCGGAACAAGGGTATCGTTACAGGAATGAAAAGGAATATATCCTGATTCCTTATGGTGGTTATTATTATTCCCAGGAAGAAGGCGGACCATGCCAGGGAGATTCCGGCGGCCCCGGCTTCTATAAGATCGGTGGTGTCGAATACGTTTCGGGAGTTACGAGCTACGGCGATGCCATTTGTGCCGGGTTCGGGATTTCTACTGCTGTTCAGGATTATTACGACTGGATCGTCAAAGTTGCTCCCGTAGTCGCCAGCCAGTATGTCGAGGTTTGTGGAAATGGCCTCGATGACGATGGCAATGGAAAGGCGGATTGCGATGATCCGGCTTGTGATTCACACGTTTCCTGCAATGTCGAAATCTGCGGCAATGGTAAGGATGATGATAAGAATGGCAAAGCCGATTGTGAGGATGAAGCCTGTGTCTCCGAACGCGCATGTCAGCCCGAAATCTGTAACGATAACATCGATAATAATGGCAATAACCTGCTCGACTGTGATGATCCGCAGTGCTTACAGTCGATTTATTGCCAGCCCGAGAATTGCAGCGATGGGATAGACAACAACCGCAATGGCGATACGGATTGTGCGGATGTCCAGTGCGCAGAGAATATCGTTTGCCAGCCCGAAATCTGTGACGATGGCATCGATAACAATGCCGATAACCTTATCGATTGCAAAGATCCTCAGTGCGCAGAGAATATCGTTTGCCAGCCCGAAATCTGTGACGATGGCATCGATAACAACGCCAATAACCTGATCGATTGTGACGATGATGCGTGTATGGATGCTGCCGTTTGTCTGCATCCCGGAATCGCAGAAGTCTGCGATGATGGCATCGATAATAATGGTGATAACCTGATCGATTGTGATGATTCGCAGTGCAAGAAAGTTTCTGGATGCATCGTCGTTCCCGACGAAAACTGCACCGATGGCGTCGACAACAATGGGAATAATCTGATCGATTGTGATGATCCTCAGTGCGCAGGCAATGCATCCTGCGGTTCGCAGCCCGGTGTTCAGGAGATTTGCGGCGATAACATCGACAACAATGGGAATAATCTGATCGATTGTGATGATCCTCAGTGCGCAGGCGATGCATCCTGTGGTTCGCAGCCCGGTGTTCTGGAGATTTGCGATGATGGCATTGACAACAATGGGAATAATCTGATCGATTGTGATGATTCACAGTGTGCCAATGCTTCGGCATGCCTCACCAAGCCCAATGTTTCGGAAATCTGCGACGATGGCATCGATAACGACAACAATAATCAGATCGATTGCGATGATTCTGCGTGTGCAAAATCTTCGTCGTGTACTGCTGCGGCGTTAATGCCCGGTAGCAGTGTGGATGGTAGTCATAGTGGTGAGGATGGTTACGGTAACTCCTATAACGGCAGATTCTCGAGAACCCCCGAGGGAAAAGACCAACCCATCATATTTGAGTGCTCTTCGACACCGATGCGCTCGGCACCTGTTCCTGTTGCCATGTTGTTTGGATTGCTGGGAACCGGTTGGATGCTGCGTCGCCGCCGCTCCCACTGATTCTGGTTCCTCGCTGTCTGTGTTAAAGCGCCCGCTGTATCGGGCGCTTTTTTTGCTCAGTCTAACGATCGTAGATATGAAAAAATAAGGTTGTTTGCTTTGCGGCCATGAGCGATGAGCAATGAGCCACGAGTGCTATTGGCAAACTCGACGCCCGATGCTCGGCGCTCTTCTCCAGTATCTCACATATCGGGGTAACGCTATATCCACACTTGTTAAACATAGCCTTTTTTAATGATATAAATCCTTTCGGTAGCCGTCGTTCACAAGCGAGGAAATCGATAAGAGATACTCTTTCAGCGAATCGGCTGCAGACTTGTTCTGTACGGAAATATCACTTGTCTGGCCATAGTCTTCGTGATCAAACAGCATGATTTGATTTTTGCTCGGCATATAGACGGAATAGTCTTTGGTATCCATGCCAAACCGAAGGTGCTTGATGACGATGGCGTGCGCTTTTTCGGGATCGACGCTGAGCAGGCTGTGTCCCATAAATGAGTTGTCGTCGCAAATATGCGCCAGGTCCAGAATGGTGGGGGCCAAATCCAGGTGGCTTCCGATCACTTCCTGTTGACCAATGGGAATACGCGGATGTTTGGGACTGTATACAATCAATGGAATCTGGGTCGCCTCATGCCGCAGATTGTCATAATCCGGGCTGTCGCCGCGATCCCCAAGATCCATGCCGTGATCTCCGGTAATCAATACAATCGTGTGGTCGAACCAGGGCTTGTCCTTTATCGATTCTATAAACTCCCGCACCACATCGTCATCGTAATGCATTGTATTGATGATTTTAATCTTCTGTTCATTCGAATCCGTCAGTCGCAGACTTTCTTCCTCTGATGGCAGTGTGAATGGGGTATGATTGGTGATGAGGAAAAATGTCATCAGGAATGGTTTCGACGGATCCAGATCTTCATTCAGCCATCGCGTGGCATCCTGCATGACCAGCCGATCTTTTTCTTCGTAATCGGGCGTATAATAAATCTGGTCATACCAACGGTTTAACCATACCCGCTGGTTGTCCCAGTCGGGATCCGATCCACCAAAAAATACAGTCTGATAGCCATGATCCCTGAGCGATGACACATAACTGTTGAGCGTGTCGAGGGTGAAGCGCTGCGCGACTGTATAGGCGCTGTGCGGCAGCAGGCTTGTATGCTGCGCCATAAAACTCGCTATCGTCGGATGCCCGTTGGTATAGTAATGGGTATAGTATGCCGCACGTCCTCCGGTTGCCAGACTGCTGATAAAGGGCGTTGGATCGTCTTTCGCATCGCGGTAGAACAGCGGTAAATTGCGCGCTCTGAACGATTCAATCGAAATCACGATGATATTCCATGCCGGCTCCCCAGCGTTCGGGCATGACCCTTTGTATGTTTTCATGAACGGACGGCTGGTATCGATAAACTGCCAGTTTTTATCGGTTTCGGCTTCGAGCCAGGCTTTCTGGAATCTTGGAATCAGCGTTGGCAGATCGGCATGTTCAACCCTTGCTGCAAAGTATTCATCCAGTCCCTGCTTGACCAGTACAAATGGCGGAGCCACGAGCAACTGACGATTCTTTGATCCGAAAAGATTCGATCTGAACAAGGCAGGCAAAAATACAAACGAGATTACCAGTGCACCGGTGATGCCCCAGACCAGTTTTTTGCGATGTTTGGGAACCGGCGGAATGCGTTTCACAAGCCTCCGGATGAACAGCAGCCAGGTGATCAAAAATAGCGGCGCCAGCCCCAAAAAATACAGCGAAAGATTCTTCCCGCCCTGGTCTCCTTCCAGCAACGCCCATATCGCATCGGGCTTACCGTTGCTCAGCACGTAGGTTTCCAGAAAATCGACGGTGATGTGTATCTTGCAATATCGCAGCACTTCGTTGTCAACGTGTCCCCAGAACAGCGACAGCGTGAGTAAAATCGCGCAAATCGTCGTGCCCGCTGTCGTCGCTTTGCGGCGCACAAGCGCAATGATCATAAAGGGAAAACAGATGACTCCCAGGCCATACAACATATAAAAAATTGCATGCGGCAGGTAGTGCGCAAGGTCCATCACATAGGACATGCCGTATGGCGTTGGCCTCAGAAATAACACAAGGGTGGTGATGAGCCCAAAGATGGCTGCCCATACATAAAGCCCGCCATAGGCCGTAAAACTCTGCCAAAGCGACTGTTCGCTGCCGCTTTTGTGCGAGGGCGGGGCTGCGGGAGAATCCTGCGTTCTCTGCAAGGAGGCCGAAGTCTCTCCGACAATAGCGGAATCTGACTGAACTTCACGAACTGCCTGTGTTTCTGCCATCGTTTTGCATCTTTTTTTGATCAAAAAAGCCGATTCATTTCACAGAATCGGCTTTTACATGTTTTAGTAGTTATCCGAATCTTCTTCGACTTCCTCGTGGACGAATGCCTCAAGATCCAGCTTCTTGATGTTGACATCAAGTGTGCGGTTCTGAATGCGGTCCAGCACTTCAGCCTTCAGATCTGCCGGCGTCATGGTGCCGCGCTCACCATCTTTATAGGTGCGCACATTCACCAGTTTGGCATCGACCTCTTTTTGCCCAATCACGAGCATATAAGGCACTTTCTGCATTTCGGTCTGGCGAATCTTGTAGCCGATTTTTTCGCTGCGGTCGTCGACGTAGGTTCGAATTCCTGCAGCTTCGAAATCTTTCGAAATTTCGCGGCAATAGTCGACGAAATGATCGGTAATCGGCAGAAATGCTACCTGAACTGGTGCAAGCCAGGTCGGGAAAACGCCGGCCAGATGCTCGATCAGAATGCCGATAAACCGCTCGTAGGATCCAAATATGGCGCGATGAATGACGACTGGTCGCGCGACGCCGTTGTCTGCCGTCACATATTCCAGCTGGAATCGCTCCGGCAGCTGGAAATCGAGCTGGATCGTCGCGCACTGGATTTGTCGTCCCAGCGAGTCCTGAAGCTCGATATCGATTTTTGGCCCATAAAAAGCGCCGTCTTTCGGATTCAGTTTGTATTTGATGTTGTTCTTTTCCAGGGCATTGGCGAGTGCTTCTTCGGCTTTGACCCAAAGTGCCGGATCGCCCATGTAATCGTCGGGACGTGTCGACAGATAGAATTTGTACGACATATCGAACAATTCATAGAATCTGGCGATCAGCTTGAGCAGACGACCGATTTCGTCTTCGATTTGCTCGGGCATCACGAACAGATGCGCATCGTCCTGCATGAACTGGCGTACTCGCGTCAATCCCGACAACGCACCCGAAAGCTCGTTGCGGTGCAGCACCTGACGTTCGGCTACGCGCAGCGGCAAATCGCGGTAGCTGTGTTTGTGCTGCTTGTAGAACAGCATCGTATCCGGGCAGTTCATCGGTTTCAGGCACATCGTCTTTTCGTCGACGTCCAGCTTGAACATCGCATCCTGATAGTGATCCCAGTGACCGCTCGTTTTATACAATTCCGAATCATACATCAGCGGATTGTATACTTCGACATAGCCTTCATCGCGCTGCACTTCCGACCACAGTCTGTGCAGTTCCTGATAAATTGTATAGCCCTTGGGCTGCCAGAAAATCGCGCCCGGCGCATACGGATGCATAAAGAACAAATCCAGTTCTTTTCCCAGTTTGCGGTGATCCCGCTTTTTGGCTTCTTCCTGAATCGCAAGATAGGCATCGAGTTCGGCTTTGGTCGGCCACACCGTGCCATAAATGCGCTGCAGCATGGGTTTGGTCGAATCACCGCGCCAGTATGCACCCGCTACACTTGTCAGCTTGAAATGCTTGCACTCGCCGGTGCGACGAACGTGCGGTCCCGCGCACAAATCCGTAAAATTCGACTGCTTGTAGATCGATACTTCCTCGTCTTTGATGCCGTTTATCAGCTCGACTTTATATGTTTGCCCGCGCGAACCAAAGTATTCAAGCGCATCCGCTTTCGACATCGTGCTGTGCTCAAATGGCACATTCGCCTTGATGATCTCTTTCATCTTCGCCGATATCGTTGCCAGATCATCATCCGTCAGCGGTCGGGGCAGATCAAAATCGTAGTAAAATCCATCGGCAATCGCCGGACCAATGGCAAATTTCGCATCCGGAAACATGCTTTGCACGGCTTCGGCCATGATGTGGCTCGCCGAATGACGTATCCGCTTCAATTTCTCGCGCCGTGCCGCTTCCTGCGATTCGGCTGTTTCCATTTCCTGATTACCGCAATGTTCGCACATAAAAGATCCTCTGGTCGTCTTACCTGTGATCAAAAAAATGCCGAATCCGGTCACGTGGATTCGGCTATTGAGTTCAGTTCAGTTCAATTATTTCTTGGCTGCTTTCTGAGCTTCAATCGCTCTGGCAAGACGTGCTTTTTTCTTGCTCTGTCCCTTAGCTCTGGCCATCTTCAAACTGTGACGTCTGTCGCCTCTTCCCATTTTACTACTCCAAATTTGTTGGTGATTAATAAAAGTTGCCCAGCCAAAATTCGTAATCCGGGCGCAAAAATGGTACTCGCCTGACCCCTCACTGTCAAGTCGATTGTGCGGTCGCGCTTGCATTTGATCGGGGGGAAGTCTCCCCCCGCGCGTCTATCGGTGCTGCGCACCAATACGACGCGCCCCCCTCTGCGGCGCGCAGCGCCGCTTTTCTGCGTCCCCCTGCTGTCCTTGCGCTTTACTTTTATCCGCTTATCCTTTAATTTAATGATAGATCGGCTCTGGTTCGCCGGCAGGAGGATTGTATGAAATTCGGTGCTTTGGGATTCGCTGTCGTGGTGGGCGCTACACTCTGTGGCTGCCTGGATATGGATATGAAAAAACCGTGGTACCCTAAGGTTCTCTATTGCCCCGACGGTTACATGCGTTCCACCATTCAAAGCATGGCCGAATGCCCCGATGGACGCACTTGCGAGATGGTTCAGGATCCCGATGACGCTTCACATATTCAGTATTGCGTCAATATCGTCGTCGATTACTCCGGTGGGGATGGCATCAATTGCAAAGCCGGTTTCGTCACAGTCTCAGAGGATTCCGAGCGTCCAAACTGTGTGATGTTCGACGATGCATCCGAAATCGATGAATCCGCCATCGTGGATGAAAACCAGTTCCCGTGCGTTTATGGCTCGCTGGATGGCAGAGCCTGCCGAAAAGTGCCCGACGAAAAACCCGGTTCGCTCGTCGATGTTCAGGAGGGGCAGCGGTGCACCAATGAACAGGCTCAGCCTGGTGAAGATACCCTGCGTATTCACATGATCGATGTCGGTCAGGGCGATGCCATCTGGATTCAGACGCCAGCTGGCAAAAATGTCCTCATCGATGGCGGCGATGGCGGCGCCTTCGGAAAAACAAGCGCCGGACCCATCGTCACCGATTACCTCAGTACGCATGGTTTCCCTTGTAAAAGTGCTTTTGATGCCGTCATTCTCACGCATCCTCACTCCGATCATTTCGGCGGTTTTAATAATATCTTTAATGAGAACAATCCGCAGAAATGTCCCTACTCGCTCAAGAATTATCTCGATCCAATGGATTTGATCAATCCACAGGCCAAGGTGCCTACGACATATACTCAGTGGATCAACAGGATGCAGAAGATCATTACGGATTCCTCACATATTTATATGCCAGCCAAAAACAAATTCAGTCCTGGCGATAGCCTTCCCGACGATTTCTTTGGGGATGGTGTCGAAACCCAATATATTACCAGTAATAATACTTTTACCGGTGATGACGCCAATCCCGCTTCGATCATCTTTAAACTCTCGTATAAAGGCGTGCGCTTTATCTTTTCGGGTGACGCCGAGGCTGCTCAGGAATATGACGCAATTGCCACAAACGTTCCCCTCGATACCAATTTCTTCAAGGTTTGCCACCACGGTTCCTCGACTTCTTCTACACAGCCTTTCCTCGATGCCATGTGGCAGAACGTTGCAAAGGACGGTCGCTATGCGCTCATTTCAAGCGGCCGGATAAAGTACAGCGGTACGATTATTCCCGATGCCAATACGCTCGACAGAATCCTGAAAATGATCGATCTCGAGCATCTCTTTGCGACAACTGCTGGTGATGATGATAAAACCGAATCCGATACCTATCGTGACGACAATATCCTCGTCGTCGTTAAATCCGATGGTTCCTACTACTCGTGCTACAATGGTACGAATTAATTGGTATTTATAACTCAACGCCTCGCTGGTTGTTTGCCTTTTTTCATCAGATAAAATGAGAATCCTTGGTATAGAAAGTTCGTGTGATGAGTGTTCCGCCGCCATTATTGAGGACGGCAAAATCCTTTCCCATATCATTGCCAGCCAGATCCCGCTGCATGCCAAATATGGCGGTGTCGTTCCCGAATTGGCTTCGCGTGCACATATCGTCGATATCGTCGAGGTATTGCGCGGCGCATTCAAAGAAGCTGGTATCACGCCCGAACAAATCGATGGTGTGGCTGTCACCCAGGGCCCCGGCCTGATTGGATCTTTGCTCGTCGGTCTCGAAGCTGCCAAAGCATTTGCCTATGTCCGCAACATCCCGCTCATCGGTGTGCATCATACCGAAGGCCATTTGCTTGCGCCGCTCATTGATACGGCTTCGGGCATGGAAAAACCGACGTTCCCATTCATGGGACTTGTGGTTTCGGGCGGTCATACCAATCTGATTGCCGTCCGCGGTATCGGTCAGTACGAAAGCATTGGGCGCACGCTCGATGATGCAGCTGGTGAATGCCTCGATAAAGTCGGAAAAATGCTGGGATTGCCATATCCGGGAGGCGTCGCTATCGACAAGCTCAGCGTCGGAGGCGATCCGCAAAAATACGATTTTCCCCGGGCTTTGCCGCAGCACGATAATTTCGATTTCTCGTTTTCGGGCCTCAAAACCAGCGTCGCTACACAGCTGCGCCACATCGGTCACATGCCCGAAGGGCAGGACCTCGCCGATCTTTGTGCTTCTGCGCTCGAAGCTGTCGTCGATTCACTCGCCAGAAAAACCATCCGGGCCGCTAAAAAAATTCACGCCAAAACGATCGTCGTGGCCGGTGGCGTTTCGGCCAATCGCCGCCTCCGTCAGCGTCTGGCCGATGATTGCGCCCGCGAGAATCTGGCGCTCTCCATCCCGCCGATGAAGCTGTGCACTGATAATGCCGCTATGATTGCCGGACTCGGACAGTATCGGCTCAAGGATCTCGTTCAGTCACACGCCGGGTTTGATGCGTTTAACCTTCAGCCTCGTCCAAGCTGGAATCTGGTGTAGATAATCTATACTTTTCCTGCACATTGCCACATACGGCCGCAGGCCGTCCTGATGAGCCCAGATCCTT
>CAMKRB010000039.1 GCA_946415045.1 uncultured Myxococcales bacterium | reverse complement strand
TGTCAGTATTATTCGTGTCAGTATTATTCGTGTCGGTATTATTCGTGTCAGTATTATTCGTGTCAGTATTATTCGTGTCGGTATTATTCGTGTCAGTATTATTCGTGTCAGTATTATTCGTGTCGGTATTATTCGTGTCAGTATTGTAATCTGTTACGGCTTTGTTGTTTTGTTGATTAATTCTGTGACTGCCTTCTTCGGTGCAGGATACAAGAAATACACAGGTTAATAGTAGTATGTAGGGCTTCATACAACCCGTGATTATCATAAATCCTCCTTCTGTTATCAGCAGTGCACAATTACACTGCGTGTGCTTAGTTTATCACGTTGAATGCATTGTGTCAAAGGGTTTTGTGTATCTAATTGTGCGGGTGATGTGTCGGTTTGTTGTAATATGTGTGATGTATTGGATATGCCATGATACAATTTATCGGGCGAGCGTATGGCGGCGCAGACGCCATAGATCGCCCCCCGGCGCGTAGCCGTAAGGCAAGCGCGGGCAACAAAAAAGCCAGACTTTGACAAGCGTGCATATTTTTGTATAAAACGGTGTACAGCGTTTGCGGCGTTTTGCCGTTATCGTTGCTTTGCTGCAGATATGGAGTAAACGATGCGATTGAAATCATTATGCGTAGGCTTTTTGGCGGGTGTGCTTGGACTGGGTGCAATGTCGTGTGCTTCCGGACCGGATTTGCCGAAGAAGGAAATGCCGGCGGGTGCGACTTTTTCGGGCCGCTGGATTTCCAACGAATACGGCGACATGCGCATGACACAGCGCGCGGACGGCGGCGTGCATGGCACGTTCGATTTTAGAACGGGCGGCACGGTCGATGGCGTTGTACAAGGTGGCGTGCTCGTCTTTGACTGGGTGCAGCCGGGCGATTTTCAGGTCGGGCGCCGCGAAGTGCGCGGAAAGGGCTATTTCGTGATAAGCGACGATGGCCAGGAATTCGATGGCGAATGGGGCATGGGTGACAAGTACACCGGCGGCGGCAAGTGGACCGGTCGCAAGCTGAACGAATAGCATGGTTGGTGCGCATGGAAGAAATCGGGATTGTGGTTGAGGTGCTGGGGCCGGTCGTCTTTGTGTGCCGGCTGGACGGCGAACGCATCGCTGTCGAAAAGCCTTATGCTTGCTCACTTTTGGGCAAAAAGTACCGGCAGGGACGGCCTGTGCCCGGCGACCGCGTGTCGTTTGTGATTCACTCCGAGACCGTACAGAACCGCGACTATCAGGGGGTGATTCAGCGCGTTGAGCCGCGGACAAGTCTGGTCGAGCGTCTGGAACCGGGGGGCCGCAGAGCAAAGCCGTTGGTTGCCAACCTCGATACGCTGGTCGTCGTGGCGAGCGTTGGCGCGCCGCCGCTCAAACCGGGGCTCATCGACCGGTATCTGGTGTGCGCGCACCACTGGCAGCTGGATCCGCTCATCGTCGTGAACAAGTGGGAACTGGCCGAAGAAATCGACCTGCTCTACGTGCGGCTTTACGAGGCTCTGGGCTACCGTTGCATCATGGCGTCGGCCAGAGAGGGGATTGAACTCGACACGATTAAGCAGACACTGGAAATGCGGCATTCGGCGTTTTTGGGGCACAGCGGCGTCGGTAAATCTTCGCTGCTCAACGAGCTGTTCCCAGGCGCGAACCTGTCGACCGGCGAGATCAGTCTGAAGGCCGAACGCGGCCGCCATACCACTTCGGCATCGCGGTTGCTGCCGTTCGAAGCCGGCGGATTCGTGATCGACACACCGGGGGTGCGGGAATTTGGTATTACCGGCATTCCGTCGCAGGAACTGAGCGGATGTTTTCCGGAATTCGAATCGTATGCAAAATTATGCCGGTTTCAGCCTTGCAGTCACACGCATGAACCCGACTGCGCGGTGCGCGCCGCTGTCGAAGCTGACGAGCTCGCCGCATTCCGATATCAGGCATACCTCAAGATATATGACGAGATCCGAGAAATTGAGAAAACGGTTTACGATTAGGTGTTTCCACACCTTCTGTCGGATATGCTTGACAACGAATGTTGAATCGTGAAATTATTAACAATAGTCAGCTTCAGTGGCTGGCTGCCTGCATAGGTTTTTTAACCGGGAGAATTGATAATGGGATTTGATAGAGCGCGTTGCGAACGACTTGCCAGAGCCATGGCTTCGGATACCGTCGTCTACATGAAAGATGCGATTGATAAGGGCCTTCAGGACGATAATCTGTTCGATGTGCTGGCCGACAACCTCAAGGAAAACCGTAAAGCTTTCCAGGCCAGGTCGGGTGCCGAGGCAGCTGCGACCAATATCCTGGAACGTGCCATCGTCGATACGCTGATCGTCCCGATGGGCGAACAGAAAAATTACCCCATCTTCTAGTCAAATCAGGGCAAAACGATGCGAAAGATATGCACAGGGTTGTGTCTTGCTGCAGCGCTTGTCGCTGCGCCTGCCGCTGGGTTCGCCGAATATCCTTATGATTTCAGCGATCTCGAGGCGAATTGGCTCGACTGGCCGTTCACCGTCACCAGCAAAACATACGAAGCCAATACCGTCAATATGTTCGGCAAGCAGATTTATCACGTCTCGGAATCCTACGACAAAGTGATAAAAAAACTCAGCTCGATGTTCGACAAGAAACAGCGCATCGGTATCTTTTACGTCCTTGGCCTCACCAAACAAACCGAGCCCAATACGCACTCCCTCATGCTCGGCTACAATAATGAACATCACTATGTCAAGATTCAGGCCGAAGGTTCCGGTACCGTCATCACCTACGAAACGGCTCCGGCGAGCTATGTGTCGGGCGTCTATGATGTAGCGATTTATGGCTACCACATGCCGGATGGCGGCGCCATTTTGACGACGCTGCATTCCGACGAATAAATGCGCAGTTTTCCGTAGACTTCGTAACGGAACTGGACGATTTAAAACGCGGAACAGATGATGTTTCGCGTTTTTTTTATGCTTGGGTATCGAATGGACAGCATAAAGGAAGCTGTGAACAGACTGGCGGCATGGTGCACTGAAAAACCGATCGGATGGCATCCACAGGCATCAGAGCGTTTCGAAAAATACATCAGTCTTTTGCTCAAATATCAGAAACGCACGAATCTGATTGGGTTTGAGACTGTCGATGAAATCGTCGAGAGCGGTTTTATGGATTCGTTGCGGCTGCTGTGTGCGCGCCATGGAAGAATATCGGGGCCGGTGCTGGATATCGGATCCGGGGCGGGTATCCCCGCATTGCCCATAAAAATTGTCCACCCCGATGTCGAAATGATTCTGGTCGAACCTCGAGCCAAACGCTATGCTTTTTTGGGGCTGGTGATCCGCGAACTCGGGCTGGAGGGCATTGCGGTGCACCGTTGCCGCATCGAATCGCTGTCGCTTGATGAAACGCCAAAACTCGTGATTTCCAAAGCTCTGATGCCGTTCCCGCAATGGCTTGAGCTTACTGCACCCTGGCGCAAAGCCGGTGCGCGAATCGGTTGCTACCTCTCGGAAAATGATTGGCATATTTTCAGCGAACTCGCCGTTAAAGATGGGGGTGGTTTCAGCATGACGAAAGCCGCCGATCGTTGCTATATCATTTTGAGCTGAGTATCTCATGTTCATGTTTCTGAATGTAACAAATATTAAAATTATATTGATGTTTCTGCTTGTGTCGCTGCCGATTGCAGTTATCATCATGCTGCGTCTGGTGCGTCCGCTCAAATTGCATCTTCGGTATAAAATATTCTGGTCGACACTGATTCTGCTGGTCGTATGGTTCGCGGCGCTTGCTTTGCCGCTCACCCTGCGCACCTCATGGTATCCCGAAATCTATAAATCCTGGCATCTCGAACAGTTGCTGCCATGGCTCTATTATGCAATTACGTTTTTGTGCGTATTATTTTTGATTATCGCGGCCGTGGATATCGTTCTGGGCATTGTTAAACTGACACAATGGATTCGCTCATTTGGAAATAAAAAAGGTAATCTTGAAAATAAGATAGAAAATGCTGAAAATGAAAAATTGGAAAAACAAGATATAAATAAATTAGAAGAATTGGATGGCAAAAAGTTAGAAAAGACTGAAGTTGAAATAATAGAAAAGTTGGATGGTGAAGAAATAGAAAAAACAGATGCTGGGGTGATAGAAAAATCAGATGGTAAAAAATTAGAATTGGATGGTGAAGAATTAGAAAAAACAGATATTGAAGTCATAGAAAAGTCAGATGGTGAAAAATTAGAAAAAACAGATATTGAAAGGTTGGAAGATACAAAAGAAGCGAAGACAGAATCTGAAGCTATAGAAAAGATAGAAGATGGCAGTCATCCGATTTTGCCGAAGCATGAGGACGCCCCGATATCGCGTCGCGAGTTTTTGCGAATCGTGCGATCGGCGGGAATTGCCGGAGGCGCACTGACACTTACACCTGTGGCGATTTATTATGCCAGAAACCGGCGTGTGGTGAAACAGATCGACATCTCATTGCCATCCATTCCCGCCGGTCTGGACGGATTCAGAATCGTGCATCTTTCGGATATCCACGTGGGCAATACGATTGGCCGCGATGATATTGCCGGTATCGTGGCGGAAACGAACGCGCTCGATCCCGATTTGATTGCGATTACGGGGGACATGGCCGACGGATTTCCCGATCTCATCGGCGACTGGCTGGAACCGATGCGGAATTTCAAATCCCGCTATGGCACTTTCTTTGTGACCGGTAATCACGACCACATGTGGAATGCAGCCGGCTGGTGCGAAAAAATCGCAGAATTGGGTATCCATGTGCTCGACAATGCGCACGAGATTATCGATGTGAACGGGACGCAGTTTGCGGTTGCCGGTGCGCTGGATTATCGCGGTGATCGCCGCAATCGCAAGTGGAAATCGGATCCGGCCAAAGCGCTTTCAGATATTCCGCATAACTTGTTCCGCCTGATGCTGGTGCACCAGCCGTCGTCGGTTGATACGTGCTTTAAATTCGGCGCGGATTTGGTGCTGCTGGGGCATACGCATGGCGGTCAGTTCTGGCCCCTGTCGTATCTCATCAATGCGATGCACAAATATGCGCGCGGCCTTTATATGGTGGGCGACAAAGCGGCTTTTGTGAGCTGCGGAACGGGCTATTGGGGACCGCCGCTGCGCTTTGGCGTGCCGCCCGAAATCGATGTCATCACGCTCAGATCGCCGGTCGTCTTAAACGGTTAATGAATAATTAAATATTATTTCATGCGATAGTCTGGTAAAATGTGCATGCATGTGTGCATGCAATGATGCGTTTTTCTATAAGGAGCAATGCAATGGGTGACAAAGACAATAACCGTGAGATTCTTTCGGCTGCGCTGAGTGCGCATGTGAGTGAGCTGCGATTGTTTTGGCGCGAAACAGGATTGTCGTGCCGCTGGCTTGTCCCGGATGGTGAGCATTGCTTCGTGGACGAGGTAATGGTCAAGTATATTGCGGATTTCCGAGATACCTCCGAAATGGATATTGTGAATGAGCAGGTTCGAACGCAATGGCATGAAGCCAGTGCACCTCTGCTGGAACAGGATGAAATCGGCGTGATGCCGTTTCCGCTGCGCACCCTCACGTGGATCCTGCGCGTCATAGAGAGTCCGCATCGTGAGGATTTGACGACCGACCAGTGGAATCTGTATTTGTGGAGCGTGCGCATTCACGATCTTCCATCGCGTGTCGCTGACAAGGTATTGCCGCGTCTTGGAAATGTCCGCATCATCGATTTCGATACGCTCGTGACGCGATTTGTCGAGGTCATCGACGAAACCTATCCGGGCAACGACGATACCGCCGACCGTCAGGATCGCGTCACGCTCATCGAGCGCTTTGATCGCCTGCGCAGATTCAAGAATCTCATCTTCTACGGCGTCGCCAATATCGGGAAAGCCAACATTTCCAAAGACATTCTGCGCAACTGGAAATCCATGACCGGACGCGAAATCGGCATGCACTGCGTGACCGTTTTCCACAGCAACTCCTGCTACGAAGATATGGTGGAGCGCCGCGTGGTTGGCGACGATGCATCGGTGCGTCCGACCATCGAGCATTGCGCGCCCCGTGTCATCGCGCACCACATCACCGATGCCCGCTATTTCTTCGAACCGTTTACCAACGACAACATTCAGGAGGGCCTGTTTTTATCGCTGTGTCGCGCCGCAGCCTATAATCCCGACAAGGATTTCGTGTTCATGGTCGACTGCATCGACAAGGCGCGCATCGAAGACGTGTTCGGCGAAGTGTCGCACATGTTCGACAGTTTTGCCCGCGTACCCTGGCGCAATGGCGTAAACGGCGGCCCCGGTGCCTGGGATCTCGAAGCCTCGGGCGCGCGCTCCATTCGCCTCAGTCAGTCCGGCCGCATCTTCTTTATCCCCGGCAACGTCTACATCCTCGGCACCGCCACCGAAACCGGACTGTTCGAAATGGGCGTCGATGAACACCTCTTCCAGACATTCGCAGTCGAATATCTGCCCGCCAAATCTGCCGATCAGCTCAAAGCCGAGATGCTCGCCGGCTGTTCCCGCGCCGAATTCGCCCGCCTCGAGGAATACGTCGGACACACCGTCAGATTGTGGCATGAAGTCAATGAAATCCTCATCTCCGTCGGCGGACACAAAAACCTCATCGGCTACGGTCCTCTGCTCTCGATGTGCCGCGAAATCCTGCAAAGCGGCGACGTGCTTGACGCCAACAAAATCGTGCTCGACACGTGGCGTTTCCGCATGATGCCCCCCATCCGCGCCAAAATGGAACCGATGCTCTATGGCGATGCCCCGCAGCGCAAAGCGCTTGACGACCTCATCAATCTCCTCAACCATTCGTGGCTGCGCATTCACGTCGCGATTGAGGGAATGCCGGGCAGCGAGGCCATCTATATGGTGTTCGACCCCGTATAGTGTTTTTCTTGGTTTGCGCGTGCTATCGGCTGCGCCGATACGCACTGCGGGCGCGCCTATGGTGCCCATACGGCGCGCACTGCTTGCCGCGACAACCCGATAATCCCGGATTTAGCGCCCTTTTGGGCGCATTCTTGTGTTTGTAACCGATTTATGAACTGGCTCACTCGAAGAAATACGTTTTCGTGGCGAAGAATTGGCAGCTCCGTCGGGCGAATCTTCAAAACCGCCCGGGGGATCTTTCCGCTCACCTGGCTCAGCATCATACTCGCAGTCCTTTTGTACTACGTCTGGTACTGGGAAGTCAGCGCACATGCCAACCAGATTCTCTACACCGTTGTATTGCTGTGGCTGTTGGTCTGGGGCGTCCTGCTGCTCTTTACCCTCGTCACCTCCATCCTCGTTTTTGTGTGCACGCGCCAGCGCAATCTCAATAATATCATCGCCTGCAAAAACGAAGTCGGTGGTCATATCAGTTCGCAGTATCAGGTGTTTTGCCCATTCTTTCTGCCATTCGTCGAAATCTCGGTGTCCATGAACGACACCTGCTTTAAACGCCATGCAACGCGAGGCGCCATTTGGGAAAACGAGTGGCTCGAACCCGTGGGCAGAGGAAGGTTTAAAGCGTTTGAGCGCAGTATTTTGGTGCGCGATATCTTCGGACTCACCGCTATCTCTTTCAAAATGACACAGCTTGCGGATATTGAGATTCTGCCGGCTTCGGGGCAGTTCGAAATCAAGGCATTCCAGACGCGAACGACTGGCGACGGCTATTCACATCCCGAAGGGGATCCCAGGGGCGAACTCGTCGAAATGCGCCGATATCAGGCCGGTGATCCGCTCAAACTCATTCTGTGGAAGGTCTTTGCTCGAAGCCGAAAACTCGTCGTGCGTGCCCCTGAACCCGCCGTCGTCGAGCAAAACGATATGTTCGTCTATTTCGTTTCTGGGCGCGATGACGAAGCCTCTGCCTCTATGGCGCGGGCATTCCTGTCATCTTTTGGAAAAGACGACGGCGATCTCTGTTTCGCTGCCGATGGGGCCAACAGAATCGTCAAGGATAAACAGGAAGGTATGGATGATGTCATCGATTCCGTTCATCACCGCAGCCGTGGTGGCGAAGATTTGATGTCGGTGGCTCCCCTCGTTGCGCCGGCTATGATGAACAACTGCTTTTTGCTCGTTCCGCAGCGCATCGGCGCATGGATCGAGGTCGTGCGGAAATTCGTCGGGCAGTATCAGGTGCGCCCCGTGTTCATCATGTCGGTCAACGGTGATGATCCCAGCCGAAAGGTTAAAAAAATGTCGAGACTGCGACGGATGCTGGTAAGCCCCGATACCGGGCAGCAACAACAGGATGATCGCGAACTGATTTGTGAAAAACTGAGTCAACTTGGTACAGTCCGGGTCGTCGATATCGCAACCGGTGCAGCACGGGACTGGAAATGAGTACGAATAAAGTCGAAAATATCACAGAGTCCGCCTGGGTACAGATTCTGAAAATATTGCTCCTGTCGCTGAGCGCTTTTGGTTATACGTGGCCGCTGGTCACGGGCGCAGGTCATGTCGTCGTCGTTGCAGCCGTTTGTGTGGCGGCTTTGATGGCCTGGATGCTGGCGCGCCTGCGCCTGCGCATGATCTGGTGTGTCCTGGTTTCGGCCATCCTGATTGCCGGCGGATTGTTTGGCAGTTACCTCACGCTCAACGTGATTGGTATCGTCGATGTCGCCACGACCATTAAATCTTCCCGATTCTGGTACTATGCCGGACTCGTATTCGGTATCGTCTTTTTAACCCGCAGTTTTTCACTGCGTTATCGAACGGCGCAAATCGTCGAATCCTGCCTGATCATAGGCACACTCGTATTCCTGTTCTTTGCGCATCGCGATTTCAATCTGACCAGTCCGCGAGAATTCGCCGATTACCTCTATGGCAATAACTATGATCCCATCGAGGTCTACAGATGGATGGGCATCGGTTCGGCCTTTCTGGCTTTGCCAATGCTGTTTGGACGCGTCAGAATTGGCCGCGCAGTCTACTCGATGATTTTGCTCGTGCTCATCGCATTTTTAGCCGCCCAGGTGATGAGCGGATGGCGTCTGCCGGTCAATGTCGAAGATCCCCTCGGCCTGAACAGTACCGAAGATAAAAAGAATGGATCTTCGAATAACAATGATGACGATGACAAAGACAAAGACAAAGACCAGAATCAGGATAAAGATGACAACGCCGATAAGAACAAGGGCGGTGGCAGTAAGAGTAATAACAATAACCAGGGGCCGACCGGAAATGAAGATCCAAAACCCGTAGCGGTCGCGGTGTTTTACGATGAGTTTGAACCCGGTGATGGCATCTTTCATTTCAGACAGACCGTGTTAAGCCACTATGATGGCAATCATCTGGTCGATTCCGAAATGGATGATGACGTGATTTCAACGATGCCGCTGACTGGGGCGCTCGATGCAGTGCCGGTGCAGTCCGAGTCTTTGCACGAAAAAGTTTCGACCTCGATGTTCCTGTTCAAAGAACACTCGCAGCCGCCTCAGCTCGCCATGGGACAACACGTTTTCCCGATTCAGAATCCCGATCCCAAGGTGTTTGTTTCGGCCTATGGCGTCGATAGTCTCGGGCTTACCCTGGATGTCGTCCGCCTGATTGGACGCCACAGCATTCCACAGGAATGGAGCGAGGAAAAAAAGGCGCATTACCTCGCCATTCCCGACGATCCAAGATATAAGGCTTTGTCCGATATCATCGTGCGAAAGATTGATCCCCGGTTTACCGGCGATGATGTCGTAAAGGCGCTGTACATCAAAACCTGGCTCGAAAAAGAGGGCTATTACACGCAAAAGACAAAGCATATCGATGCCGACGATCCGACGGCTTCTTTCCTGTTTGGGTCTTTGCGTGGCTACTGCGTGCATTTCGCTCATGCAGCCGTCTATTTGCTGCGTTCCCAGGGCATTGCGGCGCGCGTTGCGCTGGGATATGCCATCGATAACCGACTGCGTGGAACGAATTCGGCTGTGTTGATTATGGGCAATCAGGCACATGCATGGCCCGAGATTTACGTCGATGGTGTCGGCTGGGTCACGCTTGAAGTGTTCCCCGAAAACGGCGATGAACCGCCTCGTGAATTTGCCCGGCAGGATCTCGAATCGCTGTTTGGAGAGCTGGCCCGCGATGACAAGAGCGGTGGAAAATCTCCCGAAGCCCGCAAGGATTCATTCACGATCCCTTGGGCTAAAGTCTGGTTGGGAATCGGCGGTCTGTGCATCCTCTTCCTGATTGGATGCTATGTTCGCAAGGCTTATATCCTTATCAGCGCCCGACACGTTTACAAGTCGTCCGATGCCTATAAGGTGCTGCGCGGGACGATATTTGCCTGGCGCATGTATGGATTTGACTGGCGCAAATATCATACGCTTGAATCGTTTGCACTTAATGTTGCAGGCGTTCAAAGTGCGACCAAACAAATCGTCGATATCGCATCTGCCCCCAAAATGGGCGGCACCATTTCGGAGGAGCAGCTCATGACTTTGCGTGAAGCTTATCCGATTGCACGCAATGAAATTGCGATCAAAACCTCTATGGGCAGAAAAATTCTTGGCTGGATTAATCCAATCGTTCTGATTTGATGATGCTGTGCGGCCGCGGGCTTTGCCCACGGCTGCTGTCCGGAAATGACGCATTTTTTTTAACTTTTGGCCAGAGATATCCTATAATGAGTGCAGTTTTTTGATTTCGTTGGGGGCCGAACTGCATTCGGAGTTGTGTTGTGAGTATCTGGCTAAGACTGATCGCCTGCTTTGGGTTGAGCCTGATTGGAACTGCATTGGCTTTTGCAGAGCCCATGATTCAGTGTCAGCCGGGCAGTGGCTTGTGGAACGACAATTCATCGGGAATCGTGCTGGAGGGGGCGGTTTGCAGTACAAACGCCTCGAGCACTGATTTCTATCGATTCGATTTTGGCGCAACTAAAGGTCAGTTCGCGCCCGCAATTCCCGGCAGCATCGAACCCATGCGCTATCTGTTCGATAACCGCAACCTGTTGTTCTATGCAGATATCGAAAATGTTTATGCACTTGAAAATTCGCATTTTCGCGTGGTTTGGCATCAGCCGTGGCCAAATGCCGAGGTCGTGGCGTCCGACCCCGAAAATCACACGCATCATGCCATTCTCGCCCAGGATGAAAACGGCATTCGGATGCATATTGTTCAGTGCCCCGCAGATGGCATGGTCGTCGAAGAATCATCGCTGGAACTGTCGTCAGTTCCACTGGATGTCGTCTGGCAAAAAGACCGTCTGGTCGTGATTGAAACCGACCAGATGCACGTGTGGGGACATGCAGATCCCGGCTCGGATGGACCGGAATGGGTGATGCAGGCCGAAGTATCATTCGAACCGGTTACGGAGGAGGCATATTCACTCGACGATTCCGGACTGATGGTTTGGAACAGGCATAACGGGCGGCTCACCTACTACCAGTTCGATCCGAATTCATGGACGCGGGCGAGCATCAATGCAACCGCGACGCTTAAAGGACTTGGCAAAGGCACCGTGTATGCGACGGGTGTGACGATCGACGCGAATATCGTTCGCATGGTCGCACGTCTTGGCGTTTTCCTCAAAAACCGCTTTGAGACGAAATACTGGAAATTGCCCGAACCGGGGCAGGCACCTGTCGCCATGGGACAGGATGATATCGTGGCTTTGGATGGCGGCAGCGATAACCGCGCCTTGCTCATCGATACGACCGAAATCACCTGGAAACGACTGGCTCAGGTCGATTACCCGTCGGCCGGAAAACTGGCGGATCTCAGACATGATACGCTGATTACAATCCATCCCGATGGCCGCGAAGCGCTCGTTGCCTGGCATGCACGGACGGGATCCAAAATCGCCGCATTGATGCAGGATCAACTCGGCAGCCATTCGATTCTGAAAGCCGGGATTATCCCATCGCTGCCGCAGTTTGTGCTCGTGACCCTCTCGGACGATCAGTATGTGATCTTCGATTTGACCAACAGCCAGATTGCCGAAGTTCCCGCCGACTGGATTTCGGCTCCATGGCGTGATTTGCCGCTGGCCGTCAGCAGGATTTCGCATGCCCTTGTTTTGCAGGATGCACCGGCCGAAGCACAGTCGACCTCGTGGACCATTCTGGCTGATCACGCGCATCCCAAAACAGTCACAAATGTTACGGTCAAAGGCCTGGATCCTGCGCAATTCGAAGAACTGCAGACACCGCAGGAAAAGTGGTACGGCTACTGTCTTTCACAGGACGATTGCTTTGTGCCGTCTTCCGAAGCCGGTGACCATCTGCGCGAACTTCCCAATATTTCTCTCAAGCCCGATGATATTTCGCATGCCCCCACATGGCTCGCATGGATGCTCGCCGGCATCGCATTTTTGTCGATCTTTGCCGTCATGCTGTGGCGCCATGGATTTGGCCGAAAATCGCTGCTCAAATCCCCATCGGATGACAATGACGATATTGCGCCGACCGATATCTTCGATTCCGAAAACAGACGGTTCATTTCCGACCGCGATAACCGCTATTTTCTGGCACCCGGCATATTTGCCACCCCAATCTTCCGCATTTGCATCAGCATCGTGATTGGGCTTGCTGTGGCCCTGATCGTGGCCGTGCCGTTCTTTTTTGATGATGCATTTACGACGTTTTTATCGTGGATCGTCGTGCTGAGCCTGCCGGTGATTGCCGTCGTCTGGATTGCCATTTCGTGGACCTATTGGAATCGCTATTATCTGCTGAGATTTGGCTGCATTGCCGAGGGCAAGTGGCTGAACTGCGCGCGCAGCAACCAGTCGATTGCCTATGCACCCGACAAGCGCGTTTCGTATGAAATGTCGCGCCGGCAGTGGGAACGTCCCGATATTGTGCCGATTATTCTTTTCGATCCCGCACGCCCCAATTTCGCGATTCAGTACACCGGCGGCAGCAATCATGCTGTCATCCCGTCCGATGATGTCCGCGACAATCCCAAACCCGCCTGTACCTACGACCTCCTTCGCCTGATCGTCGTTCTTGGACTGCTCGCCGTTACGCTCTGCGGCACCCAGATGTTGTACCGCACCGCCTTTCCGAACCCGCTCAGTGCCTGGAAACTGCGTAACATCGCATACACACTGGAGAATTCCCAAACCTATACCATGGCGTGCCTTGATGTTTGCAGCAGCAGCGACGAAACTTGCCACGAACAGTGCCATCACCATCAGCTCAGCCTTGTGCTCGACCGCATGAATACGACGAGTGACGAAGATCCCGATATGTCGCCCGCGCAATTCCTCGATACACAGCGCCAGAAAGTTGCAGCTGCCCGCCAGATTCTCGATTCGCAGGATGCCTGTGTTGACAAGGAGAAGCGCATCGCCGCGCTGTCTCTGTGGCCGGACGAACTGACGCAGTCGTTCTGGCAGGTCTACAGCGACAGGCCGACGTTCGATGCTGCGAAATTATCGCCCATTTTTGAGGGCCTCAAAACCGATACACAGTACCTGCGCGATTTGTGTGATCGCGACCTGCTGTGTGCGCACGATGCACAAAACTGTCACACGCCGCCGGTTTGTCCAGGCAGTATTGCGGCGCTCAAAATTCGCGTCTGCTCATTCCAGAATGCGATTCATCTGCCCGAGGGATTGTAGTTTATGATGTTGCGATGCTTTGCGGCCGGGGGCCGCTGCAGTATCGGCACCGGGCTAATCGGCGCTGCCGCGCGCGATTACGCCCGGTCGTTGCGGCTATGTGCTTTTGCACATACGCCGCAACGCTTTCACTACATTTGACAATAAAAAAATGGTATCTATACTCGGCCCGTGGATTTCACGGTTCATACCGCGTGTTCGATGCGGTTGTCGGAAATATGTCAACAAACAGAACGAACTGAATCGTTCGCTATTTGGGAGATAATGAATGCGTAAATTACGTTTTGTGGCTGCCTGCCTGCTTTGTGGATTTTTGGCTGGTTGCGGTGACGCAGAAATGCACCGCATTGAATGTATGAGTGATGACGTTTGTGCTTCGCGCACAGACGGTCTCACGCATTGCAATCTGAAAGTGCATTACTGCGAGGCACCGACCGACAGCACCAAATGCACGAGCGATACGCAGTGCGCCAACAATGCCGATGGCAGAACCAAATGCGAGATTTCGACCGGTAACTGCATCAAGCCGCTGAGCCCGGTGAATGCCGAAGACTGCTCGGAAGATGCCAATGCATGCGCCGGTAATACCAACGGCAAGACGGTTTGCGACGATGCAACGAAGAAATGCGTGGAACCCGCATCGCATCAGGATGTGGATGACTGCGATCCCGATGCCGCAACCGATGCATGCGCCAGCAATACCAACGGCAAGACGGTTTGCGACGATGAGACAAGCAAGTGCGTGGCACCCGCATCACATCAGGATGTGGATGACTGCGATCCCAATGCTGCAACCGATGAATGCGCCGGCAATACCAATGGTAAAACGGTTTGTGATCCGCAGACCAGCAAGTGCAGTGAGCCCGTCATCAACAACAATGTTTCGGTTTGCAATCCGGAAGCCGATTCTGATGAATGCGCCGGCAACGACGATGGCAAAACTGTTTGCGACCAGGTGACGCATGCCTGTGTGGCGCCGGTTGAATGCAATACGGCCGATGATTGTGCCGATCGGGATGATGACCTCAAGGCTTGCGATCCCGCTGCGCACAAATGCATCGCGGTATCCTGCATCACCGTGCCCGGCGGTGCCGAAGGTGAAGATGAATACGGCTGCGAAGACACCGATGCGCTGTGCAACGAGACTTATCTGGTTTGTGAATCATCTGCTATCGTCCATGATTGTGCACTGGATGGGGCTGCGGGAGATCCTTGCGCAAATAATACCAATGGACTGACGGTATGCGTGGACAGACAATGCAGTGCACCCGTCGAGATTTCGTCGTGTGCCGGTAATGCATACGCCTGCGCCCGCAACACAAACGGCAAGGTCGCATGCGCCAACGATGCTTGCGTTGAACCCGTCGAGGTGGAAAGCTGCGAGGATGACTCCAATGCCTGCGCCAATAATACCAATGGTAAGATTTATTGCCTCAGCTATGGCGTATGCTCTGGTCCGGTTGAGGTGGCGGAGTGTGATTCGGGGCACGGCGACCAGGATTGCGCGGATAACACCAATGGCAAGATCGAATGCAGCGCTGATGGCGTGTGCGTTGAACCCCAAATCAGCGAAGATGGCATCACAGACTGCGATGGCGAATCCCCTGATGATGCCTGTGTGGAAAACACCAATGGCAAGATTTGGTGCAACCCGGATACCAATAAATGTGAGGTTCCTGTACCGGAAGAATAGTTCTGTTGAAACGAGGCGTGTTCCATTACGTCTTTGATAGATAATGAAGGCCGCATGCGTCATTTGGCGTATGCGGCTGATTTTTTCCCAAGACTACAAAGGAGGTGTCATGCGTATCGGTTTGTCGCTGGTTTCACGATTGTCTGTTTTGTGTGCATTTGTTCTGGTTTTTCCGATGGTGTCTTGCAAACGGCATACGGATGATTCGGAAGAATTCTTTCAGACGGAATCTGCAGGTGATGACGCTGTGGATGAAGAAGATACGGATGAGGGGGACGGCGGTTCCGGCGAGGAATTCAATATCATGGAACACCGTCCGCTCCTGACAGCACTCGGCAGCATCCAGCCGGAACTCCCAGATGATTCCGAAGAGCCCGAAAACTATCGAAACAAGACAAATGATCACAAAGTAAATATGAAAGCCACAACGGATGGTGGTGTATCGGCTTTGCAGATTCAGACCGAAATCCGAAGTAAACAGGCGGGAGTGTATAAATGTTTATCAACTGCCGGAGAAAAGTATACTATTTATGACTATAGAGTCAGATTTGGGTGGACGATTAACAGAAACGGCACTGTGAGCGATGTCAAGTTGGTGGATACAAATTCGCCGGATGAAGAACTGGAAGAATGCATCACAGATAAGATTGAGCGCATGTCGTTTAATTCGAAACCGGAACCCGTATATGTAGAATATGGATGGAATCATGGGGGGGCCAAACAAGGCGACATTCGGCAGGAAGAAA
>CAMKRB010000038.1 GCA_946415045.1 uncultured Myxococcales bacterium | reverse complement strand
ACGATTCGAGAAAAGAAGACACTGACAGACGAACTGAAAGATCGCATGGATGCTGCACTGCTTGCGTTCAAGGGTGTTTTTGATCCGAACTTGAAAGCAGAGAAATAACGAGGCCGCAACATCAGGCCGTATCGCGGCGGGCCGGAATCAAGACCGGTTCGCGCGCCAACTGAGGAATCGGAAATATGGCGAATCTCAAGCAGATCCGTAAGCATATCGACAGCGTGAAGAATACGGGAAAGATCACGGGAGCCATGAAGATGGTTGCCGTATCGAAGCTGCGCAAATCGCAGGCAGCCGTTGTTGCCACGCGTCCGTATGTCGATGGTCTGATCAACGTGATAGAGCATCTGATCGTGAAGACAGATGCATCGCAGCATCCATTGCTTCGCAATCCAGCCGAAAAGAAGCGGATATCGCTGATCGTGATTTCGGGCGACAAGGGTCTTTGCGGGGCCTATAATCACAACATCGTCAAGAGTGCGCGCCGGTTTATCGACGAGCGTATCGACAAGTACGACCATCTGGATTTGATATTTGTAGGCCGCAAAGCATACGAGGCCATGCGCCGTGTGGAAGGTCCAAAGATTCGCAAGGCTTTGGTCGAAGGTGCGTGGGAAAAGCCGACCTCGGAGCTGGCACGTCAGATAACGAAAGAGATGTGTGAGCGCTTTGAAGCCGATGAAATGGACGAGGTGTTTGTGCTCTATACGGTATTCAAGAGTGCGATCGCGCAGAGCGTCGTTTTGGATGCCGTATTGCCGCTTCAGTCGATCATCACGAACTGTGATGCGGAGGGCCACTCGCTGTTGTCTGAAGACGAGAAGGCATCGCTGGACAGCACGAGCTATATTTATGAGCCTTCGAATCATGAGATTCTGGATGTGATATTGCCGCGCGCGGTGATGATTCATGTTCAGCGCAGTCTTTTGGAGAGCAGCGCGAGCGAGCATGGCGCGCGCATGACGGCAATGGATAACGCATCGAAGAATGCGACCGAAATGATAAGCAAGCTGACGCTGCAGTACAACCGAGCGCGTCAGGCGGCCATTACGACGGAGTTAATCGAGGTCGTGAGTGGCGCAGAAGCATTATAAGTATTTTATTAATCCTACCCATCATAGCAGGGAGTTCAGATGAGCCCAGTCATAAATCATGGAAAAGTGCTTCAGGTTGTCGGACCTGTGGTAGACGTATCGTTTGAAGGGGATTTGCCCGAAATTTATACAGCGCTTCGCGTATCGAACCCTTCGATTAGCGATAAGGAAGGGAATCTGGTACTTGAGGTTGCGCAGCATATCGGCGAGCATGTGGTCCGCACCATCGCGATGGATTCGACGGATGGTCTTGTTCGCGGCATGCCTGTAGTGAATACGGGACACGGCGTTCGCGTGCCAGTAGGCGAAGAAGTCCTGGGCCGCATTATGAACGTGATTGGTGAGCCGGTTGACGAGCAGGGTGACATCAATGCGCAGGCGATGTGGGATATCCACCGGGCCGTTCCTTCGTTCGAGCAGCAGGCGGTATCCGTCGAGACGTTCGAGACAGGCATCAAGGTTGTGGATTTGCTCGCGCCCTATGCAAAGGGCGGCAAGATTGGACTGTTTGGCGGCGCAGGCGTCGGCAAGACGGTATTCATCATGGAGCTGATCAACAACGTTGCGTTGAAGCACGGTGGTTACTCGGTGTTTGCCGGCGTAGGCGAGCGCACGCGAGAAGGCAACGATTTGTATTGGGAAATGGTGGAAGCCGGCGTTATCAAGCTTGGTGAAGAACGCGACAAATCGAAAGTCGCGCTGGTCTATGGCCAGATGAATGAGCCGCCTGGAGCAAGAGCGCGAGTGGCGTTGTCAGGATTGACGGTTGCCGAGTATTTCCGCGAAGAGCGTCATCAGGACGTGCTTTTGTTCATCGATAACATTTTCCGATTCACGCAGGCCGGATCTGAGGTATCGGCACTTTTGGGTCGAATCCCGAGCGCTGTAGGTTATCAGCCGACGCTTTCGACGGAGATGGGTGAGCTGCAGGAGCGCATTACATCGACGAAGAATGGATCAATCACGTCCGTGCAGGCGATTTATGTTCCTGCAGACGACTTGACGGATCCTGCACCAGCGACGACATTTGCGCACCTGGATGCGACGACGGTTCTTTCTCGACAGCTGGCGAGTGCTGGTATTTATCCGGCAGTGGATCCGCTTGCCTCGACGAGTACACTGCTCGATCCGTTTATCGTTGGCGAGGAGCATTACAATGTGGCTCGCGGCGTTCAGGCGACATTGCAGCGATATTCGGAACTGCAGGACATCATCGCGATTCTTGGTATGGACGAGCTTTCGGAAGAAGATCGCCTGACGGTGAACCGAGCCAGAAAGATACGTTATTTCCTGTCGCAGCCGTTCTTCATGGGCGAAGCGTTTACAGGTCACAAGGGCAAATACGTCGAGCTCAAAGACACGATTCGCAGTTTCAAAGAGCTGCTTTCGGGTAAATATGATGATCTTCCGGAAGGTGCCTTTAGTATGGTCGGCAACATTGACGAAGCGGTACAGGAAGCTGAGAGACTCCGCAAGGGGGCCTAAATGTCGGATCGCCTGATAGTAAAAATTATCACGCCGGAGAAAGTGGTATTTTACCACGAAGCGGATTCAATTCTGCTTCCGGGGACACTTGGAGAGATGGAAGTATTGCCTGGTCACGTGGCGATATTTTCAACGATAGAGCCGGGGTCTGTGATCGCACGGGATGGGAAGCGCACGCTGAATGTGGCGTGCGGTACCGGTCTTTTGGAAGTGAAAGACAACATGGTGTCTCTGTTGGTGGACTCAGCAGTCGGCTGTTCAGAGATCGATCCTGAGGCCGCTCGCCGTCTGATCGAGGAAGCCGAAGACAAGCTGAAGAATCTTGAGAATGAGGATGCCGAGACGCGCTATGCGTTTGAGACGCAGCTTGCAACAGCAAAGGCGCGTATCGAGGTGTTCGAGAAAAACAAGGACAATAAAGATGATTATGAAGCGCAGGAAGGCTTTTCGCGTTATGAGATGCCGCCTGTCGAGAAGAAAACGGCAGAATCCGGAGGAACGACGGATAATCCGTGATAATCCGGAATGGAGGCCTTGTCCCGTCCTTTGGGGGCGGGATTTTTTTGGCTATGTTTAACCAGTGTGGATATAGCTTTCGCGCCCGATGTCTGGAAGTTCAGGCTTATAGCTTGTAGTTGGCAAAAGCGTTCTATAAGCCATAAGCTATAAGCTAAAAGCAGTGAAGCAAGCGACTTTGCATTTTATATCCACGCTCGTTAAATAGAGCCATTTTTTTTGGCTGTGTACGGCGAGCGTTAGCCAGCGTGTTTGTAGTTTTTATCCACGGTTATTCTATGCCGCCTCTGTGTGGCTTTTTGAGATGGAAAACAACGAAAATAATCAAATTCTGGATGCATCTGAACAAACGCCGGACACATCGGCCCATGCAGAGGAAGAATCCGTCGCTGCAGCTGAAGATGCGGTGGAAGAATCCGGCGCTGCAGCTGAAGATGCGGTGTCTGGTGCAGGGGAGGATTCTGTGTATGATGCGCAGGATTTATCCCCGACAGCGATACGTCGCGGCCGCATGGTTGTAGGAATAATGTTGTTTCTTGGCGTGGTGGCGATTGTGGTGTTGATTTTGATGCCGCCGCTGAGCTGGAAGCCGCCCAAGAAGCAGAAACAAAATTTCGAACCGCTGTCGGTTGTGGAGTCGGTGGAGCAAGGCGCCGGTGAGCGTGTATCTTTGTCGTATGCGCCAGTTGAGACGCTGGTCTATGCGGTGGAGCTGGAGCAGGATACGCGCTATGCGTCAGACAGGGTGATGCACAGTGCGCTTTCGGGCCATTTGGAGCTGCATACTCCGCAGCGCAAGGATTTGGCGGAGACCGTAGGAATCCGGCTGAAAGAAGCCGTGATGCGTGTGAAGGATGGGGAGCGCGACATCGAGCTCGGCGAATCAGGAGAAATGCTGTCGGGAGTGTCGCTTTATGCGCGGATGGATGTGCATGAAGGGATGGGGCGAGCGGTTCCGGATTCGAATATCAATCCGCAGGTGGCGCGAGTGATGTATATTCTGACGGATGCGCTGCGTTATATGTGGCCTGCGTTGCCGGTGGAAAGTGTTGGAGAAGGGGCGACATGGCGTTTGTCTGATGTCGTGGTGCCAGGCGGTACGTATATCCGGAGCGCAACGGCGCGGCTGAAATCGGCGAAAGACAACAGGTTTGAGACCGAGACGACGATAGAGCTTTTGGAGCGCCGGGATGGGCGTTCGGATGTTGTGGGCAGCGGCACGGCAGTTGTGCGCGTGGAGAATGGCTGGCTACAGGATGGTCAGTTGACGTTGAATCGTGAAGGCGGCGAACATTTGTCGGGTGCGCAGTCGCAGCAGATCCGTATGAAAATAGAATTAAAGTAGGTGTATGTGGGTAATTATGTAAAACCAAATGGTGACGCGTATTTGCGCAGCAAATAGCGGCACCGTGCCGCGCGTATCGGATTCCGATAGCGCGGCGTGCCAGAAAAAAAAGTGCAGTCGCAATGAATATGCGTTGTGAATTCTTGAACAACGAAAAGAATTGGGTTAAAGTAAAGATTGGATTGTAACGGGCTCTTTTGCCCCAAACATACATGCACCCGGGCATAGGTTTGCATTTGGTGCGAATTTCTGGAGGAATGATATGGCAGACAAGCGTAAATGGACATTATTCATTAGCGCAATGATGGCAGTGGGACTTGCGAATTACGGCTGTGGCGACGAAGATGCAGTATTTTTGCCGGAAGGAGATCCGAGTGCAGCAGCAGATGAGTGCAAGAATGCGAATTCGTGCTCGACGGCCGAAGCATGTCAGAGTGGCGTAGGTGCGATTGCGTGCAAATGCGTGTCGGATGCAGACTATTGTCATTCGGATGCCCGTTGCAATGGCGTAGGCAGCTGCAAGTATGAATGTTCGAAGAACGCGGGGACATGCGGTTATGCGGGTTGTGCAAGTGATCCGGCATGTCAGTCGGGTCCTGGTCCCGGTCCTGGTCCTCAGCCCACATGTGACGTGAGCACGCTGGCTGCGGCAGATGATTTTGATAACGACGGCATCACGAATGGTAAGGAGCTGACGAGCCGCATTGAGGTGAATGGCGAGACAAAGTCGCTGGATCCTTGCAAGCTGGATACGGATGGCGATGGCATTTCGGATGGTGATGAGGATCTGAACCACAATGGTATCTATGAACCGTGGCTTGGTGAGACGAATCCAGTGGATATCAACGATCCGGAAGATGCGGACACAGAGGCAGGCAAGAGCAAGATTGCAGTAAAGAAACTGGTGTGCAATGCGGACAATTTGCGCGATTCGATTCTGTTGAGAAGCTATCGAGTAGCGAAGATTCGCAATGATATCCAGTACCTTTCGGACATAAATAATACGACATCCGATGTGACGGCATTTGATGATCCGTCGACGAAAGTTGTGGGTGCATTTATTGGTCTGAGCGAATCATTTGATGCGGTGAATTTTATTCACTACGCATTCCATGATTACACAGACAGCAGTAACCCAGTGGCATCTGAGCGCGTGCTGTCTAATGCAAACGATTTCAATTCAACGGATAATTTCATTCCGAACAGCGTTTGGTTGAACAACAATATCTATGCGCGTCTGACGCCGAGTTCGCAGCTCGATTTTGAGCGTTTCCAGGTTGTTCCTGATCACGTAGTGAATCGTCACATCTTTACACTCACGCTGGCAGAAGGTGTCAAGCTTTCGGATGTCCGCGATGAGATCGTAGCGAATATCACTGAAGGCGAAAGCAAAGTTCAGTCAGCATCGGCATTCGGTGATTGCGCAGACAATAAAGCCAAGCTGTATCTTGCTCAATCACGTTATTATGAAAACGCCAGTGACCGCGATCCTATCTTCATCTACAGCATTGCTTTGGCGTGCAATGGCGATATGGCAAGTATCGCGACCGAAAACATGATGAACGATGTGAAGTCAGGTACGCTGGTTGCGGGTGATACGAAGTTCTATTCGAACCGTGACTTCCTTTGCCAGCAGGAAAAATACGGCGATGCAGCAGGTAGCGTAGATTTCCTGTGGGTCGTCGACAATTCCGGTTCAATGGCTGATGAGCTTGACAATTTGTCGAAAACCATCGATATGTTCAACGAAAAGCTGGAAAATTCCGGCATCGATTTCCACATTGGTGTGACGACGACCGATTCCTATACCATTGATGAGTGGCCTGATGGTTACAAGGCCTATGAGTCCGTGTATGTTGAAGGTGGCAAAGGCAAGTCGCTCTCTTATCTTGAGCCGACCGGTCTGATCAATGGAAGCGGCCAGGTGGATAATGGTGTGAAGTGCATGTTCTTTGAAGGCGACTCAACTGAGCACTTCAAAACACGTATGCTTTCCCGTGGCTGCACGAAGAATGGCGTAACCCGTAAGAATATCTGCGGCTATGGTCTTGAGGATGGTATCAAGAGCGGTGTTGAAACACTGCGTCGTCTGGCAACTACGTCTGGTGGTGACAACGGTTATGAGCAAAAGGTGCAGTTTGCGTGCGGTAGTACCGATGTATCGGAGTGCGCCAACATTAACCGCTGCATCCTCCGCGATGAAGCTTTGAAATACATCATCTTTGTTTCGGACGAAGAGTCTCGTCAGTTCAAAGAAAGCGTGGGTGTTTCGGCCAATGTGTATGCAACATTCGAAAACCATAAGGGCTCAGAATTAAAGATCTGCAAGACAGGTTATAAACTGTCGGTAGAAGATGGCCAGGATTCACAGAACATTCTGGAGATCGTTTATAACATGGCCATGGGTGTGCCAAATGGTCTTGATGATTCGTCAGCTTCAACAATTTGCAACCCCGAAATGAAGACCACGACGCTGATCAGCCGTGAATCCAATGCAATCAGCGAATCTTCGACAGCAGAAGAGCTCAAAGCTGCTGCCCCCGAATACTACAATATGTTGATGTATTACATTCAGCAGTACAATCAGTTTGCGGGTAAAGGCGGTATCGCAGCTTTCGCTATCGTGGGTGATATTGGTGTTGAAAAGAATGGAACATGCGAAGTTCTTGATGACTCCAATGCCGGTGCGACAGAAGGTGCAAATTACGGTCTTTCGTACATCCATCTTGCCAAATTCCTTGGCGCTCTTGATGCCAATGGCCAGTTCACTGGTAAGACTGGTGCGAGCGGATGTATTTGCAATACAGAATACACCACAACCGTTAACCAGATTTTCGAAGACGTGCAGGGACGCGTCGCTTCTCACCCGCTGCGCGGTTATCCGATTTCGGCTACCATCCGCGTCGCTGTTGCGAAGAGCGATGGCTCCATCAAAGAGCTGGAACGTGGTGCAAGCATGAACGGCTGGCGTTATGATGAATCCCAGAACGCTATTACGTTCAATGGTTTGACTGGCGTTGAAGGCTCAGATGAAATCGCCATTTCGTACGTCATCTGGTCGAGAGACGAAGGTTAATATCAGCCCTTTACCGCGTGTGTTCGATACCCTTATTCAATTGGGTATCGGCACCCATTGCGTGAAATCTTCCAGCCTGATGGCTTGGATAAAAATAAAATATAAAAAAGCGGCTCATTTGAGCCGCTTTTTTTTGTCTTGTGCGAATGGGATGCTATCGCACCTGACCTTCGAGTTTTTCGTTGAGCGCATTGACGATAACGGCATGCGCCTGATTGACTTCGTCGTCCGAAAGTGGATGACCTTTTTCGGGATCATGCGCCAATGGGTCGCGATATCTGAATGACAGACTGATGCTCTGGAGGCCGGGTAGGATTTGTTTACCGCGATAGACGTCGAACAGCTGCCAGGATTCGAGCGTTGATGGACGTACAGCCTCGATGACATCCGCGATATCTTTGAAATTGACCGATGTCTTTACGACCATTGACAAATCACGTGAAGAGTAGTGGAAGCGGGCGAGTGGCTTCATGCGTCGCAGACCCGCGCTGAATGTGATCAGGGGATTGATATCGATTTCGGCATAGAAAACCGGGGCTTCGAGTTTGTAGTTTCTGACAACCAGTGGATGGAGCTCGCCGAAATGTCCAATGATCTTGTTGTTCACGCTGATGGCAGCCTGGATGTTGTCGTGCAGATAGGGAACTTCTGCCGGATTCTGTACGAATTGTACAGGAATTTCGAGAGACTGCATCATGCACTCAATGGCGCCTTTGAGATCGTAGATATCGTATGCGCGAGCGGCAGAAAACCAGGGTTTGTCTGCTTCACCCCAGAACAGCATCGACAGACGCCTGGTTTCGTCCAGGCATGTAATTCCGTTGATATCTTTGGGGAAGAAGACTTCACCGACTTCGAACAGTGCGCAGGCTTTCTGCTGCAGCGACAGATTCTTGTTCAGCGCATTGATCATGCTGGGGAGCATCGTCGTGCGCATGGTGCTTTGCTCCACCGACATGGGGTTGGCAATCTTCATTGGATGAGATTCGGGAGCATCGGCCGAGAACAAGACTTTTGCCGGATCGGCCGGATCCATGAACGTATAGTGCATGCATTCGTCCAGCCCCATATCGATGAGCGCTTCACGCAGGTCGTGTAATCTGGCGCGTTCCTGTCGATCCCAGATGGGTGCGTCGACCGGGTAATTCGTCGGATTGATATTCTCATCGCGCAGCACATGCGGGCATTTGAGCGCGACATCCGGCAGCTGTGCGGGGAAATTGTCAAAGCCGTAGCCACGGCAGATTTCTTCGATCACATCGATTTCGCGGGTGATATCCGAACGCCAGGTGGGGACTTTGAGCTGGATTTCATCCGAATTCCAGTTGTCCGAGACAAAACCGATGGGCTTGAGCAGTTTTTCAAGTGCTTCGCCGCTGAACGGAATGCCGAGGATTTGCTCAACGCGTTTGGTGCGCAGCGTTAAATCGATTGGCAGATTCGGGGAAGGATATTTGTCGTCGCGGGCGACCAGATTGGGGATCTTTCCAAGTGTTTCTTTAAGCAGCCAAACCGCACGGGCAGCAGCGATATCGATGCCGTTTGCATCGACAAATCGTTCATACCTGTGTGATGCTTCGGAATGCAGACCAAGTCTTTTAGCCGTTTTGCGAACGCGTGTCGGATGGAATGTTGCGATTTCAAAGATGATGCTTGTGGTTTCTTCGCTGACTTCTGTATCTGCGCCCCCCATGACACCAGCGATTGCAATGGGCTTTGTGCCATCGGTGATCACGATATCATCCCCGGTTAAATCGTAGGTTTCGTGATTGATGGCAAAGAGTTTTTCGCCTGCTTTTGCGCGGCGAATTGCAATTCTTGGGGCACTGAGTTTATGGGTATCGAACGCATGCATCGGATGGCCGAGTTCGAAGCAGATGAAATTGGTGATATCGACGACATTGTTGATGCTGCGGGCACCACAGGCTTCGACGGCGCGGCGCAGCCAGCGCGGACTTGGACCGACTTTGACATCGTCGATGCGAATGCCCATATATCGCGGACAATCAGCGCTGTTTTCGATCGAAACGAATTCGGCAGCGGGGATATCACCGAGACTCCATACATCGATCGGTTTGAGGGATGAACCGAGAGAGGCGGCCATTTCGCGTGCGCATCCCTGGTGGCTGAGGCAGTCACCGCGATCGGGGGTCAGACCAATTTCGAACAGATCGGTGTGGTAAGGCGCAACAGAATCCGGGGTACCGATGCCAAGAATATCGGCCATTTTCGCACCGATTGGGGTGTCGTCCGGTAAGCGCATCAACGTGCCGTGATCGTCACTGAGTCCCAGTTCGCGTTCGCTGCACAGCATACCGTTGGATTCTTCACCGCGCAGCTTTGATTTCTTAATTTTGAGGTCGCCAAGTTTTGCACCGATAGGCGCAAACGGTACCACCCAGCCTTCTTCGATACCAGGTGCACCGCAGACCACTCGGATCAATTCGCCGGTTCCCGCATCGACATCGCACAAATGCAGGTGATCCGAATTGGGATGCTCGGCAATATGAATAATTTTAGCGACTATAATATCGGCGAAACACGTGGGATCTGCTGTAAATCCCTCGACTTCAAGGCCACGGGCAGTGAGCTTGGCAGCGGCTTCGGTCGCACTGATTCCGTTTGTTTCGACCAGATTTTGTAACCATTTCCAGCTGATGATCATCGTATTTCTCCACTATCTAAACTGTCGCAGGAATCTCAAATCGCTCTCAAAGAATAGGCGGATATCGGAGATGCCGTGCAGCAGCATGGCAACGCGTTCGATACCGACGCCGAAAGCCCATCCACTCCAGATTTCGGGATCGATGTGACCGGCTTTGAGCACGTTGGGATCGACCATACCGGCACCGAGGATTTCGATCCATCCGGTCTGTTTGCACAAACGACATCCCTTTTGACCGCAGAAAATGCATGCAATATCGACTTCAACGCTGGGTTCGGTAAACGGGAAGAAGCTGGGGCGCAAACGGATTTTGGTGTTTTTGCCAAACAGCGACTGTGCAAAAAGTTCAAGAATACCGCGCAAATGGGTCAGATTGAGGCCTTTTTCGATATGCAGACCCTCGACCTGATGGAAAACTGGACTGTGCGTGACATCGTCATCGCGACGATAGACGGTGCCTGGGGCAATGATGCGAATGGGCGGTGCATAGGAGAGCATGGTGCGCACCTGAACCGGGCTGGTATGCGTGCGCAGCAACGCACCATTTTCGAGCATCAGCGTATCCTGCATGTCGCGTGCGGGATGATCTTCAGGGAAATTCAATGCTTCGAAATTAAAATAATCCCACTCGCCCTGTGGTCCGCGAGCAATTTCGAATCCCATCGACAAGAAGATATCTTCGATTTCGCGCTGTGTTTTTTGAAGCGGATGTTCTGCTCCACAAGCAGGAATGCGGCCGGGCAGCGATAGATCAAGACGGCGATTTTTGAGGTCGGCAACGAGTTTCGCGTTTTCAATATTTTTCGAGACTTCGGCGATTTTGCTTTCGATTTTGCCGCGCACATCATTGACGAGCGCACCGAGTTTTGGCCTTTCTTCGGGCGGCAGTTCTTTCATGTGCTGCATATATGCCTGCACTTCGCCCTTTTTACCGAGATATTTTTTTTCGAGGGCAGTCAGAATGGATGAATCCGCAGCCTTGTTGATATCATCGATGGCTGCGCCCATCAGCGACTGTAATTTTGCCCATACAGTTTCAGTAGACATAACAAACCTTATAAAAAAAACGCCACCTAAGCTGAGATTCCCAGCCAGGTGGCGTTGTTCATTCAGACCATGCAGGGTGGGAGAATTTAAATCCCTGCAAGCTTGACGATAGCTTCAAAGCCTTTTGGATCGAAGATGGCGATATCGGAAAGGACTTTACGGTCGATTTCGACATTGTTTTTCTTCAGGCCGGCGATGAGGGTGCTGTAATTTTTACCGAGGGCACGAACAGCTGCGCTGATACGGGCAATCCACAGAGCGCGGAAATTGCGCTTGTTATTGCGGCGATCGCGATAAGCATAGAGCTGGCCATTGATGACCTGCTGTTTAGCCTGACGGAAACGTTTACGTCCACCGCGGAAACCCTTGGCGAGTTTCATCCAGCGATTGTGGTGTCTGCGGCGTTTAAAACCTGTTTTAGCTCTTGACATAGTTTAGCCTCTTTAAGCACTGTGCGGAGGGTGAATACCGCTTTCGGACCCGACAGTGAGAAATCATGCTGTGACTCGGAGGCAGTTATTGCACTTTGGACCCGGACCCAGCGAAATACATGGTACTGCTTATGCGTAAGGCATGCAGCGTTTGATGGCTTTCACCACTGTCTGATCGGCGACAGCGGCTTTGCGCAGACGACGTTTCTGCTTGCGCGTTTTGGTCGTGAGGATGTGGCTGTGATAGGCGTGATGACGCACGAGCTTGCCAGTACCCGTCACTTTAAAACGCTTGGCAGTGCTGCGCTTTGTTTTCATTTTAGGCATGGTAATTCTCCCATAAAAGTGACCAAATTTGTGATAACAAAAAACCCCAATTCGCTTGGGGTTTATTGAAATCACCTATAGGCCCAAGCAGATTTGAACTGCTGACCCCTACCGTGTCAAGGTAGTGCTCTCCCACTGAGCTATGAGCCTGCGAATTGGCCCTAGCAGATTTGAACTGCTGACCCCTACCGTGTCAAGGTAGTGCTCTCCCACTGAGCTAAGAGCCAATACCGATGCGCTATATCGCGAATCGACGGCGCGCTTTATAACTGTATCTATCTATACTGTCAAGATTTATTTTCACTTTTTTGCTTCCCGCACACCGTTCTGCATTTCCAACGACTCTGCCCACGTCTTCTTTTTTTTTATGCCCGCGGGCCTATGTTGCTTGCGCAACATACGGCCACGCCTCGCTCGCCTATGTGCTCGCCCTTTGGGCTGCGCGCATACGGCTCGCCCGCTTCTTTGGGCTGCGCATCAATCTCCGAATCTAAGCCATGCTTTGCTCAATATGAGATTGATCGTGGCTCATCGCAGTGGATGCTAGGATTCAATCCGAAAGAAATCGACCGTGATGGTTGGAAAGCGGCCGATCGCATTCTTGATGAGTTTCGCGACTTTGTGGCGGATGATTTCCTCCATATCGCCGTGATGTGCAGATGTCGCAATCGTGCGCCGGATTTCGGGTTCAATTTCATCGAACCATCCGTCATTCACGCAGATACCGATGTTGTGAATGCGCAAATCTCCCACGAGTTCGTCGTTCTGATTGAGTACACCCGAAACCGAGAATAGCCCCTGATGGGCAAGGTTTTTCTTTTCTTTGGTAATGGTGCTGTCGATGCCATTCATACATTTGCCGACCACATACCGGCGCGTGGGCATAAAACCGTCTTTGATCTCGTGGTGATCCTTATAGAGATACAGACACTGTCCCTCATCGAGGATCTCGGTGATCATGTGATGATCGCTTGTATTTGTGGTGCGCAGCGCGAGTTGTTCGTGAAGCGACAGACGACGGTGATCGCCATGAATGGGGACAAAAATCTGTGGCGCAATCAAATCGATAAGCAGCTCCAGTTCGCGCTGATTTCCGTGGCCCGAGCTGTGCAGCGTCAGATCCGGACGGTCGATGAGACTGGCTCCCTGGCGATAGAATCCGTTGATGATGGATGTGATGCGACGTTCATTTCCGGGAATCTGCCGTGCACTATAGAGCAAGGTGTCGGTCGGCCGCAGCTTGATGCGCGGGTGATCCCCCTGCGAAATCTTAAACAATGATGCCGTTTTTTCTCCCTGAGATCCCGAGACAATGACGACGAGGTTGTCGTCGTCTTTCGGCATATCGTCTTCGCTTAATATCTCCAGATTTGGCGGGTATTTGAGATAATCCAGCTCGCGGGCTATCGTCATGTTGCTATGCATCGAACGACCGCAGATCACCAGCCTGCGGCCCGTATTCGCTGCTGCATACAATATCGATTGCAGCCGCCCGATATTTGACGCAAACAACGTCACAAACACGCGGCCACTCGCTTCCTTGATGCACGTTTGGATATCGTTGAAAACATCGAGTTCGCTGGTGATTCCGGAATTGTCCACCTCGACATTCGTGCTGTCGCTGAGGAACAGCCTGACGCCTTCATCGCCGAGGGCTTCGAATCGACCCAGGTTCGTCTTGGCACCGGACATCGGGGTGTTGTCGATACGCCAGTCGCCTGAATGCACGATCTTGCCAACCGGCGTATCAAAAGCGAATGCCAGACTGCCCGGAATGGAGTGACACACATCGATGCATTCGACGTGCAGATCTCCAAATTGCATCGTCGATTTGGGACGCACTGTATAAAATGCCACGTGGCTGACCAGATCGTGCTCTTCCAGCCTGCGCCTGATGAGCGCGATGGTGAAATCGCTCGCATAAATGGGGAGCTTGTATTTGTGCCCGTTCTGAATCATCCCCATGATGAGATATGGGATGGCTCCGATGTGATCTTCATGCGCATGGGTGACGAGAAGGGCGGTGGGTGGGGTGTGTTCAAGTATCGTGAAATCGGGCGTGATGAGATCTACCCCGAGATCGTCGTCGGCGGGAAACATCACACCGGCATCGATCACGATGCGGGTTTGCCCGGATTCGATGAGCAGGCAGTTCATACCAAACATGCCTGTTCCGCCAATCGATACGATGCGGACAAATGGGGATTCAGATGTGGTCAGTTTATCGGTCATGAAATATCCTGATGTGTGTTGACGGGGATTTTTCTAACAAAAACCCTGGCGATGCGTAGTCGCTCCATAGAAATGACTTCGTAGGTGAGATCCTGATAAGAAACGATATCGTGCAACTTTGCGACGCGTTCCAGCCGTTCCATGATGAATCCGCTGACGGTGTCGCTTTCGGCTTCGATTTCTTTGACATCCAGCGTTTCGGTGAGCTCGTTCAACAGGGTTTCGCCCTTCACAACCCATCCATCATCGTGTGGTTCGATATTTCCGTGGTGCTCCGGATCAAATTCGTCCTCGATATTGCCCACCAGTCGTTCGAGCGTATCTTCGATTGTGATGATGCCGGATGTGCCACCATATTCATCGACGACGACAGCGAGGTGGGAACGCTTTTGCTGGAGTTTTTCGAGCACATGGCCAACGGTGGCTGTTTCAGGGATGTAGACGATGCCGCGCAGCAGCGACTCAATCGTGATATCTGATTTTCCGGCCTGGCGCGCAGAAAAGACATCCTTGATGTGAATGATACCGGTGATATCGTCGAGATCGTTTCGAAATACGGGGTATCTTGAGTGTCCGGTTGTCAGTGCCATTTGCAGAAAATCATCGATGGAATCGGTGATGGAAATGGCGTCTATCTTTCCGCGTGGCACCATGATTTCCCGCGCGATCAGTGTTGAAAACTGAAACACGTTTTCGAGCAGTGTGCCTTGTTCTTTTGTAATGGTGCCGTCATCCGATGAATGCTGTGCAATATTCCGCAATTCTTCGGCTGAAACGCCCGATGCATGCCCTGCCTGTACGGGTTCGATGCGAACGATCTTGAGCAGCAGATTGCTCGTGACGACCAGCAGATACATGATCGGATTGAAAATGGTGTGGAAGATGGTCATCGGGCGAGCGACGAACATCGAAACTTCGAGCGGTTTGGCGATTGCGATGCTCTTTGGGGCCAGCTCACCACAGACGATGTGCATGAATGATGCGAGTGAAAATGCAATCACATAGCTGATGCCATGCGCCACCGACGGATCCAGCGGCAGGCCAATCCAATCGATAATTGCCGAAAAATAGCGGTTGATTGCTGGCTCGGCAAGGGCTCCAATACCAAGACTCGCAATGGTAATGCCGAGTTGCACGGCTGACAGATATGAGTCGATCTTGGCTACAATCTTGAGCACACGATCGGCTGTTTTGTTGCCTTCGTCGCGTAAAACCTCGAGTTGTGAAACGCGTACACGAACGAGTGAAAATTCTGCAGCGACGAAAAATCCATTGCAGAATATCAGGAACAGGCAGAGTAAGACTTCTATCATGAGGTGTATGGGGATGGTGACGCCCGGTCAATGATGCCGGTTTGTGCGCCCAAAAAATGGTGTTGTGTGGGATTATCCTGGCCTCGGCCATCTCTCACCAATGATGCGGTGAGCACGGCCAAAAAAAAGGCATATTATTCTGTGCTTGTTTTGGTTTCATATCAATCAAATTGGTGTTTTTTTTGTTAATTGAAAAAAAACTTGCAGTGTTTGCATTTGGTGACTAGTTTTCCGCTCAGACTGGCATGAAATTGGATTTGTGCCGATATGGTCGAATGGACGGCCCATAGACGATGGAGGAGGCTATGATTGTTATACCTGATTACCTCATCATCGATGAAATTCGGCGTCGGGAAGAGAATAAATGGCAACCCGAAACACTGCAGCTGCCGCTGCCGACTTACGATATTCCCGATTCGGATCTCGAGTATCCGCGCCATGATTCTGTAAAAGATAAAAAGAAAGACAAATCCAGCCGCGTGGTCATCATCGATTTGAACTCGGGGATTTTATAAAATTTGCCACATAGCTTAAAAAAGCCGGACAGCTTGTCCGGCTTTTTTTTAGGCTCTATTGAACGAGCCTGGATATGAAAAAGTAAGGTTATTTGCTTTTCGGCCAAGAGCGATGAGCAATGAGCCACGAGTGTT
>CAMKRB010000037.1 GCA_946415045.1 uncultured Myxococcales bacterium | reverse complement strand
AGCCGCGCGGGAATGCAAGGGGCGTTCGCGGAACAACGCCCCTTGCCGCCTGCGGTGCGTAGCCGCACAAATGAAAGATGTTACGGCGCAAGCCGTCAAAAAGAGCATACGGGCTGAACCGTAACGGATTCTGCTTATTCTTCTTCCCACACCTTCATATCGATGAGCCCCTCTGATTTTGCCGCGATCGTCGTGCAAACAGCAGTCCCCGTCACATTCAGTACTGTCTGGATCATCGAGTCGAGCGCATAAATACCCATGATGATGCTGATGGCATTCGCCGAAATCCCCATCATCGGCAGAATCATCGCGATGCAGATCAAAAGCGATCCCGGAATCGCCGGGGCCGCAATCGACAAAATGTAATTCATCACCGCCAGGCTCACCAGCATCCCAGGATTGATCGATACTCCAAATATCTGCGCCATAAACAACGTGCTGATCATCAATACAATGCAGCCGCCGTTCTTGTTCAGCACCGTACCAAATGGAATCGCAAATGAATACGCCTTTGGCGAAATCCCAAGCTTTGTGCGGCAGATCTCCATATTAAACGGCATCACCGCATTGCCCGAGCAAATCACAAACGCATTCAGCATCACAGGCGCATACTTCTTATAGAATGTGATGGGCGACAGACGCGTAAATGCAGGGATCATTCCCGCATAAATCAACAGCATCAGCAAATAGCAGCTCACCGTCGCCAGCATCCACTGGCCTACCGAAATCAGCGACGATGTGTCGGTCTTGATCACCATATTCGCCATCGCACAAAAGATCGAAAGCGGCATAAACTTAATCACGATCTTGGTGATCTTTAAAAACAGCTCGTTGAGCGTATCAAGCGCATGGTTCACCTGGGCACCGGTTGCTCCCAGCCGCGTCACTCCAAATCCCGCTAAAACTGCCAAAAACATCACCTGCAGCATGTCGGATTTCAAAAATGGGCTCACCATATCGGTCGGCACAATATTGATGATCATATTCTTAATCGAAATCGACGTCGCTGCTGCAGTTCCTGCAATATCGGCTGCCGAATCCGTCACCATGTTGGCCAGCGTTGGATCTCCGATTGGATGGACAAAATAAGCCACAGTCGCGATAATGATGGCGATAAACGACGTCAGCGCAAACGCGCCCATCATTTTTAGACTGAATTTGCCCATGCTGCGGATATCGCGATTGCTCGCAAATGCCGCTGCAATCGAGAAAAACACGAGCGGAGCCGCCAGCATCTTGATGGCATCCAAAAACATCGTGTAGATCGGCGTACAAATATTCTCGGCAAATGAAGTTGCCCATGATTCATCGAATGCTCGCACCAGAAATCCAACCAGCACACCACCGAACAACGCGACAAGGGTGCGCCGCAATGCTCGCTGTTTGCTCGTTTCAACAAGTATCGATGCGACATTCAGTCCCTTCTTGTTGTGAACCGAAACCTTGCGCCCGTACGATTTGATGATGATGCCGCGGATAATCGATTCCTGCTCCGAATCGACTTCCGAAAGCTCCGGCATCGCGATGCCCGTTGGAATATCTTCATCATTCAGCGGTGTACCACGGCACGAAATTCGAATCACGCAGTCGCCAAAAAGCTTGTGAACCTCGATTTTAAGCCGCTTTTCGGTCGACACCTCGATGAGCTTCTTCAGCAGCTGGTTCAGCGCATAATCCGCCTGGTTGATATCGTTTTCCCGTATCTTCCAAAGCTCCAGAAGCAGTTTCACTTTGTCGCGCACCCGCGCAATTTCTTCCTGCTTTGTGTCTATATAAAGTACGTATTTCATGCAAAATCCTTAAAAATTCCCTCTTTGCACAGACGCATGCCGACGTCCGTTCGCAAAGCGTGCCGCATATAGATCAATTACTTTTATTTTCAAGCCTTATATGGAGGATTTCTGTTATCTGCTCTTTGCCTTGCTATCTCGCACTGAGACGCTGCATGGCGCGTCTCAGCTGCTCGATACGCACGGCTTTCGGCGCTATCTCGCCGGGTGACGTGTCGCGGCACGTCGCCTCGGCTCAATACGCGCCTTTGCGCCCGTCTATTCGCGCACACATCTGCAAATGCCTGCAAATGCGTGTCCTGATGCGTGGTGCGCGAATACGCCGGGCGCCCGGCTGAAATGCCGCAGATGGTTTGTTCTCCCCGGATTTACTCGGTACAGTCAAATCCAGATGTCGCAATGTGCAATTCTGTACCAATATCCGGTCGTTTGGGATCTGGTGTGGCTATCAGCCATAAACCGGCATTGACAGGATAGATATCCATATCATCGGATCGCAGGATTTCTCTGAATCCGCTGGCCGCTTTCTCAACAAAATAGGCGGTATTTTTGGTCTTGAGCTCAAACAGGTGGTTTGAAAGACGACGCGCATCCGTGAGCTTGACTTCGGGAATGCAAAAAGCCGGTTCGGCTTGAATACAACCATCCCGCGTAACAATGGTTTTGTCGGACAGAACAAAATCACCCGCCAAAACCTCGCTGAGCGAATTATTTTCATCCAGTCTGTACAAGACCTGTGTCCAGGATGGGGTATCGGTATCACGTCTGATTTCGCGGGTGAGCAGCTGAACGCCATCGGTTGCAACAGACCCCGACAGAAGCTCCACTTCATTGTGAACAGCGCCTTCCAGCTGCGTAAGAGATGAAGATTCAAGAATGAACAAGCCGTGATAAGGGGGACGATCACCGCGTGGCCGCGTACCGTTGACGATGAGTTTTCGCTGGGCGAGAAATGCACAGCGTGAGCCTGGATCGGGGACGAATCCTCGTGCTGTTGCATTCCACGATTCCGTTGGGGAACCGGTTGGATCGTAGGACTGGATGTCGAGTGTGTAAGACGCTGTTTGCGGATCGCGGCGAATCATGCCGATCCGGTAGCCGCCAGCAATGTTTTCGGTGCAGGCAATCTGGGCAAACTGTGCGATTTCTGCATTGGATAATATCTGACGATTTGGGGTGATGTGCATCGCCTGGATGTTGCCGCGGTCCGTTTCAAAAACGACCAGAATATGGCCATTGCTTAATTCGAGCGATTGCAGCGATGACAAAACGAATGGTGCGTGGTAAATCGCCGTTTGATGTTGCAGTTTGCAAACACGCTGAGTGTGCGCAGAACCGGATGAAGGTAATTCAGAACGCGGGGGCAGAGTGGAATGATCGGTCGTTTGCGGCGCATTTGCAGGTTTGGGAACGGATGTCTCGATTTCTTTTGGTGTTGTGCTGCAGGCAGATAATGCCAGCGCACAAAGGCAGCATATAGGAAAGAGTAAATGACGCATAGTTGAGAAAAAAGCACAAAAAAAAGCGAGGTTTAAACCCTCGCTTTTTTAGAAAGAAGATTGAAATTATCTCGACATGTAAACCGAAGTGGGGAGGAAGATGCTGACGCCGACCGTACCGACGACGAAGTCTTTGAATCTTGCGCGATCATCCGCAGGACCGCGGGAGAAATCGGCATATTTGGTGAGATAATTTTTGATGTCGAGGTTAAGAGCGATGAAGTTGTTGAAGAAGAAACGGACACCCACACCGATGACGCCGGCGAATTTGGCACCTTCGAGGTTATTGTTTTTGGCGTCATTGCATTCACCGCCACCGGCACCGCACACTGTATCCATGAGGATGGCACCGAAACCGGCGGACACATGCAGGTCGTAATTGAGGATCCATTTAAAGAGGGAGAACTTACCGATTGCGGGCATATAATAGAGGGAAACGTCGAAATTCATGGTCGGCTGAGCGATCGTGAGGCTCGACTGAACGCCTGCATCGTAGTCGTCTTTTTTGACGGCATCGAGTTCATCGCCATCAATAAATATGGGGTTATAGGAGAACGATGCACCGATTCCGAGATCGTTTCGGAAGTAATAGGCCAGGGTGATACCGAAGCCGATTGACTGCTGGAATGTCTCGTTTACACCGAACTGAGCCAGTGGCTGAAGTTCGAATCTTCCCGAGTGGAACAACATCTGATGGCGCACCGGATCACCTTTTTCGAGGCTTGATACACCTTCTTCGTCGTCAGCGAAGGAAGTCTGTGGTAAACCGATTGCAAACAATATGATCAACGCCAGAAGGCTCATCCACCGCTTCATGCGTAATCCCATCCTTATCTATTCAGGCCGGAAATGAAGTTTCCGCTTACCTGTTGTTCAAACACAAAAGACAAAAAACTTACGACGACCTGGTTTACCATTCGGACTTATAAGTCCACGATGGCGGCAGCCAGAATCCCACGCCGACACCTGCCTGCCAGTGTGTAAACACACCTTTGTAGGCTTCGATATCTTCGTAATAGATCCAACCTTTCACGCCGACATTGATGCTCAGCCATTTGAGGATATACCAGCGATGATCAACGGAGATCAGGCCGGCACCGACGAAATCATTTGCACGGGTTATCACTGCTCCGCCGCCGATTCCGAGCGACAAATCCCAGTGTACAATCGATGTCCCGAACAGCGAGAATTTTCCATAGATGGGGACAAATCCGACGATTCCACCCAGATAGCCGTCCACGATCGAGGTCGTTGGCACTGCATCCGTCGCATCCACGACATCATCATACGATTCGGAAAGACCGTTGACGTCACGATCGGTCATGCGCCAATCCTGCCATCCGCCGTACACACCAACATATAACCACTCCAGTATGTGGTAATTGATTTGGCCGGCCACGCCTACCTGGAACAGCAATGAATCATTGATGCCACCATAGAACATCGGCGCGAGTTCCACTCGGTTGCGGCGCATAAACGGCTTGCGCTGAAGCACCACGATCTTGTCGTTGAACTCTTTCTTCTTCTTTTGGCTTCTGACGACAATGCGGCTCTGCGCATCTTCCGCGCTTGACGATTCGGTACTCGCCGAACTGTCGGACGATGCTCCGTCTATGACTCTGGGCGCATACGTTTCGTCTGATGACGACGAACCTTCCTGGCCCATCGCTAAACCAGGAAGTACCATCATTACCAATGCCAATATCATTACATTGAGGACACGGCGCATTAATAAGCTCCTCATCGTACCATCTTGCAATGGTCCAGTTTGATTAACAGCTGCTCGCTTAACCTTGCATCCATATTTCGCGTCCTGCGGGCGATCCACAGGGTTAAACTGTCTATATCACAAATCGATATCTTTGTGCAACATGCCAGAACAAAAAACCCCCGCTTAATTTGTTCTGCTACTCTTCAAGGAACAGTGCTTCAAGGAATTCATCGGCGTTAAACGGTCGCAAATCCTCCACGGTCTCGCCTATTCCGACAAAATGCACTGGCTTTTTAAGCTCCTCACAGATACCGATTATCACTCCGCCTTTGGCTGTTCCATCCAGTTTCGTCAGGATGATGCCTGAACACGGTATGGCCTCGCCAAATTCTTTTGCCTGCATCAGCGCATTCTGGCCATTCGTCGCATCCAGCACCAGCAAAACCTGATGCGGCGCACCTGCCATGGCTTTGCCCGATACGCGGTCTATCTTTTTGAGCTCCTCGATCAGATCCTTTTTGTTGTGAAGGCGTCCGGCTGTATCGGCCAGCGCTACATCAAACCCGTTTTCCACTGCGTATTTGATTCCATCAAATATCGTTCCGGATGGATCTGCACCCTGATTCTTGCGATAGATTTCACAGCCGCTGCGCTGTGCCCATTCTTCGAGCTGTTCGATTGCTGCGGCTCGGAATGTGTCGCCGGCTATCAGTAATACTTTCTTTCCTTCGTTGGTCAGTTTGGCGGCGAGTTTTCCAAGCGTCGTCGTCTTTCCGGCACCATTTACGCCCAGGGTCAGGATGATCTGCGGACGCTCGGGGCCCAGTTCAAACGGCTTTTCGCATGTCTTCAGTATCGCGCGGATCTCTTCTTTCAGCAATGCCATCGCGGCTTTGCCATCGCCTTTGTCGCGCAGATTTTCAGTGACGCGCTCGAGCAGCCGCTCGCTCGTCTGAACTCCGATATCCGCTGTGAACAGTATCTCCTCCAGCTCGTCCTCAACGGACTGCTTCATCTGGCCTTTGAAAATTCTGCCGATTTGAGCCAGAAATCCTTGCGAACGGGTCGTTTTTAGACCATCCGAAAGCGAACGATTGCTGTCCGCACGCTTGTCTGCGGTTTCTTTGATTTCGGCTGCTTTGGGCGTTTCTTTGGCTGCCTCAGATGCCTGAGATTCGGAATCTTTGGCTGATTTGTCGCCTTCTTTCTTTTTGTGGTGTTTGGCCGATTTATCTTTCTTTTTGTCCGATTTCTTGTCTGATTCTGCGGAATCGGCATCTTGGGCTTCGGATTTTGAAGCCTCGGAAACTGCCGAAACAGGTGTGGTTTCGGCAGTTCCTTCAATTTTTTCACTCGCTAGGCTGTTTTTTTTTCCGCCTTTTCTGCCAGTTTCTGGCTGATTTCATCAAGCGGCGAAAGGGTTTTGCCGGAATCTTCCGATTCGGATTCGGCTGCAGCCGCAGTGAGCTCGTTGAGCGGAATCAATGCGGATCCGAGCGTCGGGAATACGGGACCTTCGGGCTTGATTTCCTGGCCAATCACATCATCGAAATTGAGATCGCTAAACCCACTGGATTTCTCATTGTTTCCAAACAGTGAGGCCAGTACATCTCCCACATCCGCATCCGATTTGGTGATGATGTCATCGATTGGAGCCGTCATCTTTTCGAGTTCGGCTTCTGCCTCGGCTTTGGCTTCTGCCTCGGCTTTGGCCGCTTTTTCGAGGGCTTTTTCGGCATCCACATCAAGGCTGTCATTCCCCTCTTTTTCTTCGCGTTCCTGAATCGCTTTTTCGGTCTGTGTGGCAGCACGACGCTCTTTGCGCAGCTCACGCAGCTCATCCTTCGATTTGCTGTCCGAAACCGTGGCACGCTTGGATTCTTTTATCTCGGCCAGGGACTTATCTTTATCGTCTCCATCGGGAAGCGCCTTGACGTCGTCACCTTTGAGCGATTTCTCATCCTCTGCACCAATCTTGGATTGCTTTGATGGAATCAGCAGGACGATGGCTACGACGACAAAAACGACAATGATCCCGATGATCAGGTACCAGTTTGGGCCGCCAGCGGCTTGAGCTAACAGATAATTTAACGACATGAATTTTCTCTCCTCATCAGGTCCAAAAAAAATTCGAGATTTCTTCTACACCATTCATACATTAACTGGCAAGTTTGCAATTTAAATCAATGCCCGTATGGCTTCGGCTATCACGGGCGCAACCGATAGCACCGTGACTTTGTCCAGCATTTTCGCGTCTTTGAGCGGTATGGAATCCGTAACAATAAGCCGCTCGATCGGTGCTTTTGCAAGACGGGAACTCGCAGAACCTGAAAAAACAGGATGCGTGCACAGTGCCCACACACGGCTTGCTCCATGCGTCATCAGGAACTCTGCCGACTGACAAATTGTTGCGCCGGATGCGATTTCATCATCGATCAGAATCGCCGTTTTTCCCTGCACATCTCCAACAATGCCGTGGGTGTGCGGGGATTCGCTGTCGTCATACCGACGCTTGTCGATGATGGCCATCGGCAGATTGAGCATGTCTGTGAATGGCACCAAATCCTTGACTTCACCGGCATCGGGGCTGACCAGAACGGCGTTGCTGATATCGAGTGTGCGCAGATAATCAACCAGAATGTTGCGTGCACTCAGCACGTGCGCCGGAATCTTGAAGAACCCCTGTGCCTGGGGTGAATGCAGATCGAGCAGCAAGGCCGATGTCGCGCCGGACGTCTCGACCAGATTCGCAACAAGCCGTGCTGTAATGGCGACCCCCTGTTTGTCCTGCTTGTCGGATCGGATGTACGGAAAATAGGGCATCACAGCACAGATCGAACGCGCACCATAGGCCCGGAGCGTGTCACACATGATGAACAGTTCCATCATATGGGTGTGAAGCGGCTCTGCTGCAGTCTGAATGACAAATGTGTCGCAGTTGCGCACGTCCTCTTCGATGCGCACCATCAAATTCTCGTTCGAAAACTGTATGGTGGACGATTTTGACGGAGCAATGCCCAGCTCACGGCAAATCGCTGCCGATAATCCGGGATGCGATGAACCACTGAAGATTTTTGGCAATTTCATGGAAATACCTGCGCCTCTTGCCTGGGTTTAGTGTGCTGTGTGACCTGGGTGAACGTCATAATGTACGCCGGAACCAGAATCCAAAACTATGCACTCCTTTATCCCACTCTGATCCAAATGTCAGACATTTTCGTTCGCAATCATTTCGGCGTATGCACAAAACCCAGTATTTATCCCGTTATTTTTAATTGCCGAGTCTGGCACAACACTTTCTATATATCGCTGTGTTCGTTACCGGTGCGCGATAGATGATGCGCACAAAGGGGGTTGAGATGCAAAAAATCGAATTTCAGGTCTTTATACTCGTGCTGGTGATTTTTAGTATGGGCTGGATCTTACCAAATATTATGGGTTAGCAAATAAACAGGCGGCTTTGGGCCGCCTTTTTTTTGTGTTTCGTATGGCGATTCGGATCTCCGGGAGCTGTTGCGGTGACAGGTTTAAAGCCGGGCAATCCGCTGGCACATACATGCAGGCGTTGGCGTAGAGGCGCAGCCGCAAGCCAACGCGCGCGGACGTATCGGGCGCAGCCCGATAGAACGCGCTGCCTGAAAAAGAATAAAAAAATGCGGCGTTTCACCGGGGGAAGTAAAACGCCGCTGGGGCTGCGGTAATCAATGACTGACTACCGCAGGGGGGTAGTTATTATATATCACGCGCTCAAGGGCATCGTCAACCATTTTTGTTATCTGCGGAAACCGGCTCTGTTGCTTGTGATGATGCGCGTCTGCCGCGAATCATCAGCACAATGCCAAGGGCGATGAGCGGCAGGCTTATCCACTGCGAGGTCGACAGCCAGATGCCGCCGCGCGCGTCGTCGCGGAAGATTTCGATGACAAAGCGCAGTACGCCATACAGAATGAGCAATAAGGCCAGGCTTTGCCCCGCATATTTGCTGCGTTTGCGCCACAGCCACAAAAAGGCAAATATGGCCAGCGCCCCAAAGAGTTCATAAAGCTGCGTGGGATGAACAGGGAGCGACAGTGATTCGCCGATGGCCTGGGTCTGACGCGCCAGCTCGTCTGGAAACAGCTCGCGGTGGTGACGCCAGGCATCCGAATATTTGGGAAACCGGATCGCCCATGGGACGTCGGTGACTTTGCCAAAACAGCAGCCCGCCAGAAAACACCCCAGACGACCAAACGCAAGCCCCAGCGCGATCAGCGGTGACGCCATGTCGCACAGCCTGATAAACGACCAGTGCCACCGGTGGCTGAGATAGAGTGCCGATAATATCGCCAGAATAAAGCCGCCGTAATACGTCAGACCTCCGGCCCAGAACATGAGCGGGCGCAGGCACGAACGCTCGGGTTCACAGCCGCCGTCCTGGCATATCGCGCCAATATCATAGCCCTGATTTTGGGCCGCAACACACTGCGACGAATCTGTGCATGCCCCACCGCCAGGCAGCGGCTGCGACAAATGATGCGGATCGATACACAGATACACATAATCCATCAGATAGCCGTCGAATAAAACGTGCGCAATGCGTGCACCCAAAAGGCTTGCGATGACAAGTACAAAACATAAATCGATGATTTTGGTCTGGTCCCAGCCAAGACGGCCGGCTTCTCGGTGAAATAACGTAAAACATACGATAAATCCCAGTGTGACCATCGTGAAATACGACGGCACTGCCCACATGCCTTCGCCTATCAATACAGGATACATCGCGCTCCCCCGGGGTTATCATCGGATACTGGAAAATACACGCAGAGACGCTCCGCGGAACGTCTCTGCAAGGTTCATGATTGTTGTTATCTGATTAATCCTCAGATTACTCGCCATCGTCAGCTTTCTCGCCATCGTCAGCTTTCGCGCTGTCTTCAGCTTTCGCGCTTTCTTCAGCTTTCGCACCATCTTCAGCTTTCGCGCTTTCTTCAGCTTTCGCGCTTTCTTCAGCTTTCGCGCTTTCTTCAGCTTTCGCGCCATCTTCTGTTTTCGCGCTTTCTTCAGCTTTCGCGTCAGATTCTTTATTGTCTTTGTCGTTTCGGTGGATGATCAAATCGATGATGAGCAGCGCAACGCCGCATGTTACAAAGATATCGGCAATATTAAACGTTGGCCAGTAGTGTTCGCCTACGTGCCACGAAATAAAGTCGATCACATAGCCCATGCGGAACCGGTCGATGATGTTGCCCACTGCACCGCCAAGAATACAGGCCAAAAAGATGATGAGCGGCTTTTGGGTTTTCCACTTGCTTGCGATGATGAATCCAAACATCAGAATGACAGCCAGAATTCCCGTAATGCCAAAGAAAATCCCCCGGAACCGCGGCGATTGATCGGCAAGAAAACTCCATGCTGCACCTGGATTTCGGGCGTACTGGTAATCGAAATATCCTTCAATCACTGTCTTGGTAACGTAATTAAACGATATTTTATCGCCCGGGTTGACTTCGTTTGATGCAAACAGCTTTTCGCCATTTCGGCTGGCGCTTGCAACCATGTATTTCTGGTTGGTTTCGTTTGCATCGGGATAAGCCGTTTTCACGAACTGTTCGAGCGTCGAAGTCTGCTCAGATTGTGGCACGACGACGTCAATCGTGTGGTCATAGCGAGGCGACGCCAGGTTGTCTTCGGCCCAGAATTTGCTCCACTGGTCGAGAAATACCGCGACAAAAACGATGAAAGCGACAACCACAAATTTTGTTATCGAGGCAAAATGGGAATGATTCTTTTTTTCAGACATCGGCATGCTCCGTATTGATTTGCTTTGTTCCCATGCGAGTGGACTGTTGTGGTTAAAGGTTTGGGCGGTCATCCGCGTATTCCGCAATCCGATCGCCAGGTATTCGGGGGGATGTTTCAGATAAAAATCACGTCGTCACAAAGGGGAACAGCGTCTGCATTATTTGTGATCTGCGCGAAACTGAGTCGGCTGATTAAAATCGAAAGGTTTTGGCAAAACAAAATCGTCCATTCTGATATAGCGAGGTTCGAGTGATTCAAGCGCGATATCAGGCATTTCGGCGGGATAGCGATCGAGGATGATGCGCGCCAGCGCTGCCGCTCGCGGATTCTGAGGTCTGCAGATGATATTGTCGCACAGATCCATCAGTTTGGCCGTATAATTCGGGAATGCAGTTCCGACGCAGTTCAGCTTTTGTCCCGGAAACATCTGAGCGACATAAGCCGCGAAATCGGCGGGTTTCATCAGCAGTTCGTCAGAAATCGCCTGAACCGTGCCATCTTTGGGGCCCCAGAACGACACATACAGTTCGCCACGCCGTGCATCGATACAGGACGCGACGATTTCGTGCGACGGCAGTGCCTCGCGGGCGATTGCCTCAAGCGAAGACGCCGCATACAGCGGTTTATCGAGCGTGAGTGCCATCGATTTGAGCATGGCCATCGACACGCGTAATCCCGTAAACGCTCCCGGTCCGCGCGATACAACGAAACGCGCGATATCTTCGATGCGCAGCTCGCACTGTTTCAGTGCCGCATCGACCAGCGACAGCAGCCCCGGCCCTTCTTTCGTCACCGACTGAATCGATGCTTCGAACAGAACCGCCTTACCTTTCACAATCGCCAGTGACTGCACCGGCGTTGCCGTATCTATCGCCAGCACCAAATCGTCCGGCGTCAGTATTGTGCTCATATCTCCTGCTTTTGAATGGATTTGCATCACCATGATGCTTTCCGAAACGCTTCAGCGACGTTTCATGAAACGTTTCAGAGACGTTTCACGAAACGTCTCTACTACATGGTTTTATGCAGATTTTTAATATGTTTTTGATGTTTTTTGCCCGGTCTATTTCATACGACCGGGCTGGCTCGCTATTTCATACGCTCGCCAATGCGCTGAGCGGTGCGCATACCGCCGGTGCTACGAAAAGAACAGGTTCCACATGCGCTCCAGATCGTTTTTGAACGCGAGCAGCAATAACAGCGCAACCATGGCAAGCCCGATATAGGCGATGATTTGTCGCGTGCGCATGGTGAGCGGTCCGCGTTTGATGGCTTCGACAAGGAGTATGGCGAGTTTCCCGCCATCGAACAGGGGAATCGGCAACAAATTGAGGATGCCCAGATTGATGGAGATGATGGCCATCATGCGCATGAATGCGTCGAGCCCGTCCTGACCGGCTTTGGATGCCATATGTCCAATCATGATTGGGCCGCCCAGAGATTTGGTCGACACTCGCCCCTGAAACATGCGGATCACATAGACGACGAGCAAAGACGAGGCTTTAACCGTGGTTGTGAACGAGACGCGGGCTGCGAATGCGAATCGGTCGCTCATCGGTTTGACGACGGGATCTGGCGGAACAATCGGCGATTTGTGGTAGAAACCGGCATAAATCACGGGCATTTCTTCCTGGAATTCGCCAAGTATTGTCAGTTTTTCGAGCTGCAGCGTCGTGGTAAAAATATCATCGCCGCGTTGTACAGTGAGCTGATGCGGGGTTTCCCAGGTCTGAGCCAGTTTGTCCTGGAACGACCGGAAAAGATTGACCGATTGCCCGTCCATCTCGAGGATGCGGTCGCCTGCTTTGAGGCCGGCTTTTGCTGCCGGCGAATCCGGGTCAACTTCCGACAGATACATATTGGCGCTTGCAATGCCCAGTATCTCGGGACTCGTAATCTTTTGCTGTATCTCAACGGTCACGGGCTCAAGGATGTTGACCGTGCCATAATTCAAGTCGAGCTTTTTGGGGCGCAGTGCTGTGATCTTCAGTGTTTCTGAGGTGTTGTGCTTCAGCACCGATTCGAGTTCGACATACGAGCGTATGGGCTGTCCATTGACGGCTGTAATTTCGTCGAAGTTTTGCAGTCCGGCCATGGCTGCCGGTCTGTATTTCGACGTGAGTCCAATCACAGGAGACGCCAGATCCGGCGTAATGCCGACGCGTCCCACAGTCTGTGTCATCACATCCATGACATCGCGCAGTGTGGTCGACTGCGGAGTGATATCGACATCGACCGATTGTCCGTCGCGATTGACTGTGAATCGTAGCTTTGTATCGGGGTTGTCGGCGATCACGTCGTGCAGTGTCGTCCAGTATTTGACTTCTTCACCGTCGACATGGGTGACGATGTCGCCGGGCACAAGTTTGCCAACGGCCGGCGAATTGTCGAGCACCTGGCCAACCGTCGGCGGCAAATCGGTCGAAACGGTTGCCAGATAGACAAAAAACAGAATCGGAATCGGCAGCAGCAGATTGAACAGCGGTCCTGCCAGATTGATGATGGCTTTCTGCCAAATCGGCTTGTTGTTGTAGGCGCGGGGAAAATCCGGGCTTGTGGTGTCGGTGACTTCCTCGAATTCGGTGCCGTACATCTGCACATAACCGCCGAGCGGCAGCAGGCGGATATCCCAGCTGGTATCGCCTTTTTTAAAGCCGCCCAGCCGTGGTCCAAAGCCGATCGAAAACGACAGCACCTTGACGTCGAATATGCGTGCGGCGATGTAATGCCCGAATTCATGCACGAAGACGAGCACGCCAATAAGTATGATGATGTATATAACAGCCATTGATTTGCTTTCTGGGGCTCTGCCCCAGACCCTGCCAAAGGGCTCTTTCCTCAGTTCGCAATATCAAATCCGCTTCGTCTCTCGCGCATGGCGCTTCGACTTGCGCCGGCAGATTTGCTCACTGGCCTCTCCATTCGCGCCATTCACCGGATGGCGCTCATTCCGGGCCCCTTTGGATTCCACATTTTTTAACAATCGGCCATTCATTTGCAATCTGCTTATGGCCAACAAAGAACGAAATTGGGCCCCATCCCCATTTCGCCACTTTTTAACAGTATTGGCAGGTTTGCGATGCGTGTGCAAAGACTCACCTGTAAAGACTGTTCTTTAGGCGAGTATCATCAGTCGGATGAATTACTGAATTGTAAACATCGCGAACAGGTAAATCCAGGGGGCGGAGAAGATGAGCGCATCGACGCGATCGAGCACACCGCCATGTCCGGGAATCACGTTGCCCGAATCCTTTACGCCGTAACTGCGTTTGATGAGTGATTCCGACAAATCACCCATTTGCGCCAGGAAATTGGCAACAGCGACGAGCAGAATGACCTGGCCAATGCTCAAGTGCGGGAAGGCAAGAAATCTGGCGATAAATCCGGCGATGAGTGCTGACGCAAAACCACCCACTGCACCCTCGATCGATTTCTTTGGGCTGAGAATCGGGGCCATCTTGTGCTTGCCAAGTGCCCTGCCGGTAAAATAGGCACCGGTATCCGAACCGAAGGTCATGGCAATCAGCGTAAATAACCAGGCATTGGCGCTGTCAAATAAATCGCGCTTGATTAAAGCCAGAAACAGAACGGTTACTCCGACATAAGCGGCACAAGCCATTGTGCCATTGATCACATGCGTTGCCCGGCTGATATCCCGAGGTCTGAAGCAGTTAAACAAAAATGCGCCCCAAACCGTGATCATCACAGATCCGCCGACGATCAGCCAGCTGTTGTCGGAATAGAGCGGTGCGTTTTCGCCTGCAAACAGGTAGGCAACCACCATCGGGATCGTGGCGAGCAAAACGCTGACGGCGCGCGTTGCAGCGGTTTCCTGGCCATTGGTAATCTTCATGAATTCCCAGCCGCCCAGGATGACGACCAGAATCGAGAAACCAAACCACATCCAGTGATCGCCAAACAGAATCAGTGCGAGCAATAGCGGCAGCAAGACGATGGCCGACATGACCCGCAGCATCAGATTCGAGTGTTTTGGCTTTGCTGCGGCTTCCGGTTTTGCTGCGGCTTCGGCGTGCTGCTCGTGATTGGAGGCTTCCTGCTGTGAAGCCGAGGCTTGATCCTGTGATATTTGCTGTTGTTCTTCAGACATGTTGACTTCCTTATCTGTGATTTGTCGTGGTATGAATGCTTATACCCACATCCTATTGCTATCATATATTATGTGTGATAATCAATCGTATGGTTTGTGTGTTGCAGGGCTACCGCATTTACTTTGGGCATGATTTTGTTCAAGCCCGTTAGATACCGTGGTTTAAGTCAAGTGTAGGGATGTTCAGGTTGAATATAAGAATTTGAAAAAGAATGCATTCTGTGCCTGTGACGATAAGCAAGCGGATATGCATTGTCCGGCAAAGAACTTAGCGAAAGTAAGATTGACGAACTTACCTATATACCTCATAAAGCGACACCGATTACTGTGAGATGCGGCGATCAAGCACTGCATTATCTGGTTGATACATTTGGAAATGATGAAAATGCGACAGATATTCCTATAGATAAAGATATGTTCGATGTTTGCTGCGTATGTATGAACGACGGTCAGATTCCCGAACTCCAGTTACAAACGAACGATGTGAATATAATCGTGTATGTAAGTAATGGATGGTTTTGGCGTATCGGCGCAGCCGATAGCCAAAACGGGCGTTCGTATTGCATCAGGCAATAGAACGCCGCCATGAAAAAAAATTAATGGCTCAGTGTAACGATCGTGGATGAAAAAGTAAGGTTGTCTGCTTTGCTGTCAAGAGCGATGATCCGTGAGCCACGAGTGATTACTGGCTAACTCGACGCTCGATGCCCGGCGCTCTTTGCCAGTATCTCACGCGCATTGGGGTAATGCTATATCCACACTGGCTAAACATAGCCAATTAATACTATTCTCCGCTGTCTTCGAAGTGATCGCGCACCCAGTCGATGTATTTGTCGATGGTGTCGGATTCGGAGAGTTTTTGGTCGAGAATGGCTTCGCGGCAGTGGGCGATGCAGAGACCGAGGGTTTTTCCGCGCACGCCGAGGGCTTCGGTGAGATGTTGTGAAAGTCCAGGTATCATGCGAACTTCGGCGGATTTTGGGTCGGCAAAATAGGGAGCCAGGGCGTCGTGCCAGCGGCTGAGGCGTTCGCTTTCGCTGGTGCGGACGTTTTCGGGGAGCGTCGTGAGATGGTTCTGAATGGCCGCATACCAGTCGTGTATCTCGTTTTCGAGTGAAATGGCCAATTCGCGGGCGGATCGATATTTTGGCTCGCCGGGGGGCAGGGGCTGCAAGCACTTGAGCGTTGCGTCCACACGTGCGTTTGAGAATTTGAGGCGCGACATGAGCTCGCCGGCGATCATCGCGGTGATGGTTTGTGCCCATTTGCCGTTTGTGGTCGAAGCGTATCCGACGAGCGAAAACAGCGCAATCCAGCGCAGTTCGGGGCTTGCGGCCTCGATGCGTTGGATCGTTTGCGCCCACAGTGTATCGGCGCACGATTTGGTCTGGCAGCCCGACAGCGATGTCGGCTGGATGTGGCTTTGCATCAGCAGGGCGAATTCGGGGAAGAGCATTTGGAACAGGCCAATTTCGCAGAGCCAGTCGAGGCCCGCGCGAGGATCAGCGGCGCGCAGCATTCCGTCGATTTCGGCAAACCAGCGCTCGCGGCTCACGGTGAGCACGCTTCCGGCCACATCACGGGCAGCGCGCGTCGTTTCGTCGCATACTTTGAAGCCGAGGCGGGCTTTGAATCGGGCCAGCCGCAGGATGCGCAGCGGATCATCGCCGAAGATTTCGATCGTTTTTTCATAACTGCTGCGGGGAACGCGCAATAATCCGGCCTTCAGATCGCCCAGGCCGTCGAACGGATCGATGATGTCGCCGTTCTGA
>CAMKRB010000036.1 GCA_946415045.1 uncultured Myxococcales bacterium | reverse complement strand
GTCGGATCCGGAGATTTTGGTGTCGACTTTTTTGTTGACGCCGCAGACGGACACGGATTCCGCATTGGAGGATTTGATGAGGTTTGCATCGCCGTAGACGGGCTTACCATTGATCATGACGAGCACGACATCTTTGTTTTCGGCATCGATAACGGCGCGATAGGATTCACGGACGTTGGGGATTTTTCGGAAAATGGCGATATCCGCATACATACCGGCTTTGATCTGGCCGAGAACACCGTCGAATCCGAGGGCATAGGCGGTGTTATAGGTCGGCATTTTCCAAATCTGGTAGTCGGAGAAGTAGTGGCTGTAATGATTCTGGTTGAGGTAATCGACGCATGCGAGTTCGCGGAGCATATTTGCGGAACCGGAATAAATCCAGTCGGTGCCGAGTGCGATTGTGACGCCCATGGCATCATACATCGGAGCAATGGCCGTATCGCCATAGAGCGATACATTGGTGCGCGGAGACCAAACGAGCTTGACGTTTTTCTTGGCCATGGTAGCCACTTCGTTTGGCGTGGCGGCAATACCGTGGATCACGGCGAGGCTTTCGTTGAAAACGTTGTGCGGCGCATTGGTATTTGGATCGGCACCCAGACAACGCAGTTCGTTCAAAGCGCCCTGATTGATACCTTCGGCGATATGCGGACCGTAGGCACAGTCAGTGTAAGTTTTGGTTGCTGAGTTGTGATAGGAATATTTGTCGCATCCGCTGTCGTAGTAGGCACCGCCGCTGTCGCCCAGTGGGAAGGTCTGATAGACTGCAGCATTTGCAGAACCGAGGCCGGCTTTGTCGATATTTCGGGTGAGACCTTTGATACTGCCGCTTCCGAAGATGGACGTGGTTCCGCCCATGATGGCGCGCATTTCGACGACTTCATTTGTGCTGGTGCCGGGGCCGGGGACTTTGGTGTGGCCGTATTTGCCTTTGCGCCAGTCGTGGCGGTGATCAAATCGTTCTTTTCCCCAAGTTCCCGGTTTGCCGTTTGAAAACGTGATGTGCTCGTGACCATTGATGAAGCTCGGGCTGATGACCGCATTCGGGCAGGTGATGACGGTGGCGTTTGCCATATTGGGGTCGCATCCGACATAGGTGATGCGGCCGTTTTCGATGACGACGCTGCCGCCGTTCCAGGTATCATTCAATCCCAGAACATCGCCGCGAAGGACGTATTTGGTCGTGCTGCTGCCGCTGATTTCGCATGTATCGCTGCCGCTGATCGTCAATTCGCCGCATGAGGTGACTTCGGGTTCCGGGGTTTTGGGTTTGCACTCGCCGTTCACACATTTTTCTGTGACATCGCAACCTGGCACACACTGACGCGGTTCGCATTTATGTGTCGTGGTGTTGCACACGGGTCTGCCGGGATTCGTGCAGTCGTCGCTGCTCTCGCACTCGGGCTTGTTGGGATCGACCACGCAAACGCCGGACGCGTTGCAGATGGGTTTGGAAGGATCTATGGCGGCGCACTCATCGTTGGAAGTGCATCCGGATTTGGCGACACAAACGCCGGACGCGTTGCAGATGGGTTTGGAAGGATCTTTGGCAACGCATTCATCGTTCGTGGTGCATTCGGCTTTTTCTTCGCATGCGCCGTCTTTGCATACTTTTTCACCACAGCTTTCGGGGGCTGCGAAATAACCGCCTTCGCATTTCAGAAGCATGCCGTCGCTGTTGCATTCGTCGACAGTGCACTTCTGGCCGGGATTTGGATCGTCGATACACGAATCGATGCTGCAAATCTTGCCTTCACCACAGCTGCGGGGCGCCTGGTATTTGCCGTCACTTCCGCACTCCTTGATCATGGTGTTGGTTGCACATGTATTCGTCGTGCATTCGGGGACAAAGCTGTTGTCACAAACATTGCCCTGGCAGCTGGTGCATTCCTTGATTGCGTAGGATCCATTGTCACAATACATAAACATCGTATCGTCGATGCACTCGCCTGTATATGTGCTATCGCAATCTTTTCCGTTTGAATTGCTGTCGCTGTCGTCTTCACAACCATAAAGCCCCAGCACCGAAATCAAACTTGCCAGAGCCAACCACTTCCTACTGGTCATATAACCTCCAAATACGTTGCAGGATCTTTATGGTTCCCGCAGATGAGACATCACCCTTATGTATTGATACATAACTCGCGATCTAACTATTATTATCGCAAGTTTGTAGTCTGTAGATCTTTTCTTGGGCACTGTCAATATCGTGAACACGGGAAATTAAGTATTTATGCGGGTGTGATAGATAACCACATGTGCACACTATATATTACATTTTGTAGTTTTTTGGTTACAAATACAAAGCCAGGCAATCTATAGATCTATCGCCAAAATCACAGTACAACTCGAATTAATAAGTTGTTTCTGTGCGCCAAAAAAGATGCTTTTGTGTGAGGGGGCAAGCCCCCTGCGGCGCTATTTGCAAAGCAAATACGCGCCTACCCCCAGTGCGGGGCTCTGCCCCGCAACGCCCCGGATCCGGCATTATCCAAGGCTATGTCTAACCAGTGTGGAAATAGCATTACCCCGATATGTGTGAGATACTGGCGAAGAGCGCCGAGCATCGAGCGTCGGGTTGCCAATGAGCACTCGTGGCTCATTGCGCATCGCTCGTGGCCGCAAAGCAGATAACCTTGCTTTCTCATATCCGCGTTCGTTAAACATAGCCTGGAATTTGAATGGAAAGAGGGAAAGCGATTGATCAATCGTTGTTTCTTTCGAGGAAAGAAGCTGCGAACATGAGCACCAGACCGATCATGCTGCCGTTGAGATCACCCGACATCAGCACCTGATTGCCTTCGTTTGTGAGTGCAATGGCATTGAGCAAACCGCCGATGCCCGGAATGCCCATTCCGGAAGCGGCAGAGACGATATCGGGCCATTTTTCTGTAAATTCTTTGGCGGCTTCGGGGGTTTTAAACAGCGCCTGCATATTCAGGCGCGGGCTGTTGTCGGTGGAGAGGGACCCGGTCATGGCGGATGGCGCTTCGAAAGCCGGAAATGCGCGGCCCAGGCTGATATTGTCGATGCCCTGAACCATCAGAAAGAGCGTAGGCATGCTCACCGAATCGCTTTGTGCGATGCTGCCCAGCGATTCGAGAAAAGTCTGTTTTTGAGCATCGTTTTGGAGCGCTTCGTCACGCGTGCCAACAATCGCATCCACATGAGCCACGTCGAGCGACGGGAGCACTTCGGGCTTTAGAAAGAGCACGGTGTGGTCATCGGCCAGGTACAGGGAGCGCTTATAAATGCCGGATCCTCGGCTGTATCTGCCATCGGATGGGTCTGGTGTGGCGAGTGGGCGTCCATTGTGTTCTTCCCACTTAATGCGGGTCGGGAAAGACGATGTGATATAGGATTTGAGCTGTTCGGTCGGGATATCGTGAGAAACGACAAGGAATGTCTCGGCATACAGATTGGGGTTTGCCGTGGCAATGAGCATGGCGTGGATATCGTTGACCGGATCGATTTGAGACGCGCCCAGTGCCACGCGGTAGTCGGGAAATGCGCGGAACAGCCGGCGCACGCTGCTTTCAAACCTTGAGCCTTTAAGCCGGTCGTTGCGAATGAGTACGATGACGCGCGCGTTTCCCGGTGCCAGCACATGGAGGTTGGGCATAGAAGCGACATCGGCTTTAACTGCAGCGAGACGTGCTTTTTGACGGCGCAGATCGTGTGCAGGCAGACTTTCGTCCACAGGTTCGGTGACGGTTTCAGGATCTGGTTCAGGTTCCGGAATGATGATACTGTCGGGATCGAGGGATGGAGTCGCGTTGTCGGCGACTTCTTCGTCGAAAGGATCCTCGGCAGCCTCAACGGGAGGCGGAGGTTCATAGCCCTCGCCCTCGCCGCTGTCGCCGGCGTATTCTTCCATCATGCCGAATCCGGTGAGCGGCGTATCGGACCAGTTCATATCGATTTGGATATCGGTATTGTAATGCAGGTCGATATATGTACCGATGGCGATGAATCCCAGAAAATGAATGAGCAGCGAGATCGTCCACATGGCGCAGCGTACCGCGATGCGTTCACGGGTGCTGATGAGCAGAGGTTCGATCGTGCTGGATTTATTCTCTGATGTGGATTCGGCAGGGGAATCGGACATGGGATTCGTCGGGGGGACAGGCTGGCCAGAGCCAACAAAAAACGCCCGAAAGCCGGGCGTTTTATAGGGTTAAAAGATGTAAGAATTACGGATTGATGAGGAACTCGGCGCGGCGATTGCGCTGGTGATCGGATTCGGAAGAAGCGCCGCTGACGACGGGATCGAGGTTGCCGCGGGACTTGGTCGAAATGCTCTTGACGCCCATACGGCTGAGGACATTCTTGACGGCATCAGCACGACGTTTTCCGAGGGCCATATTGTATTCTTCGGTACCGCGTTCATCGCAGTGACCAACGACCTGAACGGATTTGACATCGCTGCGGGACTTGAGGCAGTTGGCATTTTCTTCGATGGTGGCTTTTGCATCGCTGCGGATTGTAGCTTCGTCGAAATCGAAGTAAGCGAGTTTTGTCTGGCAGACAGGGGGTTCAACGCATTTCTGATTCTTGCAGATCATGCCATCCGGGCAATCCTCATCGGCCATGCACTCGGGCTTGGGGACGCAGCGATTGTTTTCGCAGATGTAATCAGCCGGGCAATCTTCGGCGACGGATTCGGGATAGCACTCGGGACCGCAGCGGCGATCACGGCACTTCTGGCCGGCCGGGCAGTTAAAGCCGTTATCGGGATTGCAATAACCATTGATGCGCTGGCAAGAACCGCCGTTGCAGACGTAGCTTTCATCGCGTTTGGTCGTGCAGTGACTATCGTTACGGCACTCAGCGCATTTTGCGTTCAGACAGTATTCATCAATCGCATTGCCCTTGGCATCTGCCTTACAATCACTGTCTTCGTAGCATTCTGGATACGACGGGGAGCATCCATATGCCATACAAACCATAAAACCTGCCATTAATGTGGCCAAAATGCCCCGACTTTTCATCAGATTCCTCCTTGAGGGAAAGCAAATTATTCAGACTCCAATACGAGTAAACCGCTTAGAATAAAGAAAAACGCGCATAATCCGCATGTCTGCATATAACATATACGCGCGTTCCGCTATACCTACTAGTACGCCGTGTGTTTGTCAAATTCTTTAACGGCGTAAGCCGTCAAAAAGGTAACTATTCAGACCTAAGCTGGACTTAATATGTGATACGTGTATCTGTACAGAACCAAGCATTACGGCCGCAGGCCGTCGTGATGAGCTAATGATTTTCCCGCCGACACGATGTCGGCGGGGCGACGGTACAACGCCATGGATGGCGTTTTAGCGTCGCACTAAAGCATGTGTAGAACCAAAACCAGGGGACGGGGGGCAGCGCCCCCAGCCGCGCGGGAATGCAAGGGGCGTTCGCGGAACAACGCCCCTTGCCGCCTGCGGCGCGTAGCCGCGCAAATGATGTGCTTACGGCGTAAGCCGTCAAAAAGAGCATCATGGCTGTACCGTTACTATTGTTGCATGTGTTGCGGGTGATTTGATAGACACGGGCCTTATTCTTGTGCTATAATAAAAATAAGGTAAAGGTATGGCAGCTGTTTGCCTGTGATTATTCCATAGCTATGATGTGAAATCGCCGTTATGAATACGCCGTCGGGTCCAACGCCCGGATTATCCAATCCGTCATTGAGTGCAGTGAGTGCAGTGGAGTCCTCCATTCGATTCGTTGCCAAGCCTTCGAGAACACAGCAGTTTGTTCTGATTGCCCTCGTATTTGTTGCGCTTGCTGCGCTTGCCATTACGTTCTTTTTGTTTATCGACAAGACCGAGAAGAACAAGGCCGAAGTTGCGCGGCAAGAAGCACTCGCCAAGGAAATCAAGCACATCAATGCCCAGTCGATTACCACCGTTGAAGACGATGACGCCGACCCGCTTCAGGACGATGCCTTTATCTCCTTTAATTTCTATACGACACCTTCCGGGGCTGATGTTTATCAGGACGGCAATTATCTGGGAACGACTCCGATCGAACAGAAAAAACTGCCGAAATCTGCGGAAAACGAAGATATCCACCTCGTTATCGTGCTCGAGGGACATCGCATTGAGCGCCGTACTGTCCGGCTTTCAGACAACTTTTCCGATGCCATCGATCTCGAAAAAATCGTCTATCAGGCCGCAGCCAAACCGGCGGATGTTACCGATGAACCCCAGAGTGCCGGTGACGGATCCGGCGTCTTTAAGAACCGTGCGGTGGTGATGGATTCCGAAGATGGCGGTAATGGTGTCGTTGTGAACAAGCCCGCGCAGGGAGAGAAAACGGATAAGTCCGGAAAGACTGCGGCACCCGCCAAAAACACTGCCAAAAAAGATAACAAGACAGTTCACGGCAGCGATGATGATGTCGTGCTGCCCGATTGATGATTGCGGTTGAAGGAATATCATGGCCGAACAAGAGAAAACTCCGGCGAATAAAGCCGAAAACAATGCATCCGAAGCATTTGAAATCGACTTTTCTGTCTGCTGTCCCGATAAAGATGCACCGGCACAGCCCTATCATGCCATCATGAAGATCGACGATTCCGGTCATGCCGATGGCACGCTTTGGGGACAGGGCGAAAAACTGATGCTGTTTGATGATATCATCGCAGCACAGAAAATCCTCGAAGCTATTAATAATCCGGCGTTTCAGCTGCGCGGTGTGACTGCTGCACACCTCGAACAACTCAAAAAACTCGCCGATTCCGGTCGTGCTGAGCTCTTTGTGATCGTCGGATTTACGCCAAATGGTGAGGTCGAAGCACTGCCACTGGCAGAGCATCAGGCGCGCGTTTCGAAAGCCGGAAATCCACCGCCCATCAAAAAACGAAGCTAGTTTCGTGGCCCGCTCTGATGCGGGCTTTGTTTTTTTGGCCGGATGAGACGCCCCTTCGTGGCGTGTCGGATGGTTATGATAGGTATTCTTATGCTCATTACCCTGTCCGGCGTGGATTGCGCAGGCAAATCGACGCAGATTGAACTGCTTAGACAGTATTTTATTTCGATTGGAAAATCGTGCACCGTATTCTGGTACAGACCGGGATATTCGAACGAAATGCAGAATATCAAGAAGGTGATCCGGCCGTTGCTCGATTCGACCTGCTACATCAAGCGCGGGTTTGATAAATGGCGGGGAACTGAAAAAGCCGAAAACGGCGAAGCCGCTGCAGATGCAGCAAAGTCCCCGGATGCGCCAAAGAAACATACGGTGCCTGCACCTATATGGCTGTCGACGGCCATGATCGATACGGTGGTGCAATGGGGACTGCGGCTGCGCTATTTGTGCCGCAGATATGATGTCGTGATTTGCGACCGCTATGTCGAAGACGCCAGGCTCGATCTGATGCTCAAATATCCACAGTATATCTGGACCGATTCGACCATGCAGTGGCTCGCCAAAGTATTGCCACGGCCGGATTTCTCGTTCCTGTTGTGGATTCCGGCTGATGAAATGATCCGGCGTGCGGAAATCAAGCAGGAGCCGTTTCCGGATGATGTACATACGCGCCAGATGCGCTACCGCGCTTATGAATTTGTGGCTGAACAGGATAACATTATTTTAATAGATGCAGCGTGTTCCGTCGAAGAAACACATCGGGAAATCCTTGAACATCTGGAAAAGAAATGACTGAGCCGTCTGTGCGGCACATCAAAAAAACAGGAATCACCATGCCAGTAGCCAATATTGAATATTATCGTTGTGAACAGGGAATTACGCTCGAAACCGATTCGAATGGCGTGCAGCACGTTCGGCGCGGCAATGACGAAGTTGAACTGAATGCAGCTCAGGTTCGGACTGTGGATATTATACTCCGCATGCCCGATAGTACAGCAGACGAGATTCAGAGCAGTCTGGTGATGATGACGGGGCGTCCGGTGTCCAAAAGCGAGGTGCAGTCGATGCTTGGACAGCTGTCGCAGAAATCGTGTGTGATCCGGCAGGTGTGTGCGCCGCGTCTGACCATGCCGTATCCCATCGATCATACATGTGAGCTGTGCGGCTGTTCGTGTATGGCGCAGCTGGTCGGTCCGCTCACCGAAAGCGAGCATGACAATGCGGTGGAAGCACACCGAAAACTCTCGGAAAGCGGCGATATGCCGGCAGATCTGAACCCGATTATGAAAGGTCTGAAACCGGATGGCACATGTATGCATTTCATTCATTTTCCGGGCAAGCGCTGTGCATTTTTGGGGGATGACAATCTTTGCCGTATTCACGGCAGATTCGGGGCGGAGAAGAAGCCGGCGGCATGCCGCAGATTTCCTGTGATTGCGATAGCGACCGAATCGGAGATTCGCATAGGGATTAAGCCGTATTGTTATGCGAATATGCGGACATGCAGTTTAAGTCATACCCAGCCTGGGTATCTTGAATCGTATCGCAGTGCGCATGCCGATGCGTTCGCGGATTTGGTGGAGAATGCGAGTTTTAGAGCGGTATTGCGCACGCCCGACGAGGACGAACTGCTGCAGGCGCGTTTGCAGGAAGCGCAGATTTTATCGTGGCTGGACCAGCCGATGCCGTATGCGGCGATACTGGCGTCGCTGATATCCGGGGCGCCGTCGGGATTGGCGCAGCTTCCAAAGCCGTTTGTTCAGGATGTACAGCGCGCGTTTGGCGGGTTGTCGGAAATGCTGGCAGAGGATGTCAAAAAACTGGGCGACACGAAGCATGCGGCGCATGCGGCAGATCTTCTGGCCTGTTTGAAGCGTCCGCTGGTGCAATTTGACAGTTTGAGGCCGGAATCGCCATTTGGGCGGTATGTGCGTTTTGCGATATATGAGGCTGTATTTTTGCGGGAAACGACGCGGTTTCCGGCGGTTTCGCTGGGTGCGTTTGCGTATGCGCTTGGCGCGCTTGCGGCGGCCCAGGATCCCGATCGCGCGGATGCGCATTTTACGGCATGGATGCGTTTGATGGCGCAGACACAGGCGTTCACGATGCTGTTTCCATCGCCGCAGGCGATGGCTGCGCTCACGCGGCATCTGATGTAGCCGGGCCGTATGCGCAGCATAGGCACGGCAGGCGCGCGTATCGCAGATAGCGCGCCGAAAATGAAAAGCAAGGTTTTGTACGACTAAAACCCACATCCGGCGGAGGTATGACAGCGGTGTCATCCCTGGAGGCGTTTTGGGGTTGACTTGTGCAGTTCGTTTGCTTATAACAGGAACACTTTTGCGTGCAGACGCAAAGGAAATAAGGAGAAGTTTAATGGAAACACCAGGATTGATACTCAAACGCGAACGCGAGGCACGCGGTCTGACGCTCCTAGAGCTGTCAAAAGTCACGCGCATCCCCGAGGCATCGCTTGAGGCAATCGAGAACAATAATTTCGAGGATTTGCCAGCCGAAGTTTTTGTGCGCGGCTTCCTTCGCAATTATGCTCGGCAGTTGTCCATTCCAGTCGATGAAATCATCGAAGCTTACGAAGTCTGGCAGCGACAACACTCAACAGCCGATTCCCGATCTGCCGTTATACCGGTCGATTTCGCACCGGAAACCTACCGCAGCGATATGCCCGAAGCCGAAAACAACGACGAAGAATTGCGTCGCCCGCCTTTCCGCTTCGCTTATCTCGCCATCATCTTTATCGCCATCGCCGGCCTCAGCCTGAGCATGCTCTTTATGGGCACGGGCGAAGCCGAAGAATCTGACGCGGACTTTAATGTCCAAAGCGGCGAAAACGCCGAATCCCCCTTCCTCATCTCCAATACCTCGGAAGGTTGGCTCGCCGAATAATGTCGCTTTTTGCTTGCCTTTTGTTTGGAAGACAGGTAAAAGGCGCGCCGTTTGGTGGTTCGCCACTTGGGGCTGTAGCTCAGCTGGGAGAGCGCTAGAATCGCACTCTAGAGGTCGTCGGTTCGATCCCGATCAGCTCCACTTCATGGTCACGCGAAAGCGTGGCCTTTTTTTTTAGGCTCTGTTTAATGGGCGTGGATATGAAAAAGCAAAGTTGTTTGCTTTGCGGCCACGAGCGATGCGCAATGAGCTGCGAGTGCTCATTGACCAACTCGACGCTCGATGCCCGGCACTCGTTGCCGGTATCTCACACGTATCGGGGTAACGCTATATCCACACTGGTTAAACGCAGCTTTTTTATGCGACGCCGGAATTGCAATCCGCACCGCGTTGTCTTAATAATGTGATTCCGGGTTCCGGTTTGAACCCGCAACATACCAAAAATACCCATAAGAGAAGAGTAGGAGAGAGCATATGGCGGAACGGCGCACGTTTCAGAGACGCGATAAACACGATAAACCGCATCAGAATCAGTATTCTCGCGCAAAAGATGAGTCCGAATGGTTCGATGGCGTATGCAGCGAGTGTGGCGAGGCATTCCGCGTGCCGTTTAAACCCGAGCCGGGGCGGGCGTTGCTGTGCAAAAAGTGTCTGCGCGCATCGCGTGAAAATTCAGGCAATGAACACAATCACAGGGAGCCGGCGTCCTACGAAATCACCTGCTCGCACTGCGGAAAACGCGATGTCGTGCCGTTCAAACCTTACGAAGGCAGCACGGTGCTTTGCCGCGAGTGTATGGCCAATCCCAATGTCGAACGGGTCGGCGGAAAAGTGCTGCACACCATCATTTGCGCCGTTTGCGGCAAGGAAAATAAGGTGCCGTTTTTACCCGATCCAGGCAGCCGCGTGCTGTGCCGCGAGTGTCACATGGCCGAACGCGCCGAGAAACAGCGTTCGCTCGAATACTACGCCAAAAATCACCCGTCGGTCATCAACCAGACCAAGGTGCGCATCGAAATTCGCTGCGACAAATGCGGCGCGACCGATGTTTTGCCATTCTTGCCCAAAACACACGGGCCGATTTTGTGCCGCCAGTGCGCCGAAAATACATTTGGCGAGGAGTGGGCGAGGCGCAATCGCGTCGCCGCCCGCGAATATCCGTTCACTTGTGCCCGCTGCGCCGCCCAGGACTTCGTGCCGTTCAAACCCAAGCCCGGTCAGGAATTGCTGTGCAAACACTGCCTCAACGACGAGGCGATTCTCACGCACAAACGCGACGAAATGCAGCGCCACGACCGCTTTACATGCGTTCGTCCGGCCAAGCACAAACCCGAAACTCCCGATAGCGACAAATAGGTGCGCATGGGGCGCGGCTATCGCGGCAGCGCCGCGATACGCCTTGCGGTGCGTGCTATTGGCGAAGCCAATACGCCCGCACATGTCTTCGCCTGCATTTCATGCGGATTTGACGTTTTTTTTCGTCCATTTGGCGCAGATGTTGCGAAACCTGTAAAATTGGCTAAACTCTTGCAGTGGTTGTTAGGGTTAGGGCCATGATGGGGTCTCGTTTGGCCTGTGCGTCTGTGGCCCGGGAACTTATCTATTATTTGTTAAATCGTACCGATGATTCCGGCCTTTTGGGCTTTGATTGTGATTCGAGGAAACGCATGCATAAATCGGCATATATAGTGGCAATGGCTATTGCCGGATGGTTTGGTGGAGTGGCTTTTGCGCAGGAAGCAGCGGATGTTCCGACGGGAACAGCTTCCGGTGATGTGCCGGCGGCCAGTGCGGATGCAGACGCCGGAAAACAAGCGGATGCGCAGATCGCAGACAGTGGTGCGGATGCTGCAAAAGCGCCCGTCGTGATGACTGATGCGATGCTCGACAAGCAATTGCGCGAGGTGAGTACGAGCGTCGATACGCTGAAGGAAGATACGTTCACAACCAAGAGCCGATTGCTGCTGCTGCGCGAGGAAGTGCTTCAGCGTTCGATGAACGGTTCGCGGCTGCAGATACGCCATAAAAATGCCATGGGCGGACAGTATGAAATGGTGCAGATCTATTACGCCATCGATCACGAACAGATCTTTGCACGGCACGAAACCGACGGTTCGGTGAACAAGATTGACGATGAGATTCTGTACGACAGCCTGCTCGTACCGGGTGCGCATCAGCTCACGGTGCTCTATGTGTATAAGGGCAAACCCTGGGGCGTGTTCAGATATATGACCGATTATACGTTCAAAGTCGAATCGGGATACGATTTTGTCGTGGATGAAGGCAAGGCGGCTGAATTGATCGTGACGGCCAGTGAATCCGGCAATTTCTTCACCGCATATGAAGAACGTCCAAGTGTTTCGTACGATTATAAACAGTACGATCTCGCTTCGGCCATCACGAGTGAAATGGATGCAGCTGAACAGGGTAAGGGCAAGTAATGTTGTACAAACGCATCAAAGGGGCCATGCTGGCTCTGTTACTCGCCATGCCTTCTGCCGCATGGGCGATTCCGTCCGGGTTTAACAGCCGGTTTGGCAAGCTTGAAGACCAGCTGAGCAACGCGCAGCGCGATTTCGCACAGCGATCGCTGGCGCAGCAGAATCAGACGGCCGATTCACGGCTTTCGGAAGGCATTGTGCTGCAAAGCGCCGGTGATCACCAGCGTGCGTCGTATATTTTTATGGATATCGTTTCGCACGATGAATGGCGCGGAAAACCGGCATATCAGACCGCGCAGCTGCAGCTGGCGCGTTCGTTGTATGAGAGCGGCTACTACAGACTCAGCCAGAAGCATCTGATAGATTTGCTCAAAAATGGTTCGGGAACCGAGCGCACCGACAGCGTGATGCTGCTTTTGCAGGTCGCACAAAAGACCGGAGACTGGCCCGAAGTGAATGCCGCACTCGCGGATTCCGGCGAATTTTCGCGTTCTCCGGCGTATCTCTACATCATGGGGCGCGCCATGTTTTTGCAGGACGAACTCGAAACTGCAAGGATGAGCCTGAAGGCGCTGAATGGCGATGATGAATGGAGCGTAAAAGCGGCCTATTTGATCGGCGTTATCGAGGTGAAAGAAAAGAATCTCGAAGCCGCAGTCGTGCAGTTTAAGAAAGTGACGTCCAGCAAATCGACGTTCAAAAACAGCGATATGGTGCGCGAACTGGCCGAGCTTGCGCTTGCCCGCATCTATTTTGAGCAGGAAAAATGGAGCGATGCGCTCGATCAGTATCAGAAAATACCGGAAACCAGCGTGAACTTTCCGGCCGTGCTCTACGAGATTGGCTGGACCCGCATTCGCCAGGAGGATTACATCGCCGCCCAGCAAAGCTTTGAATTGCTGCTGCTGTCGTATCCGAAAGATCGCCATGCGCTCGAAACCCGCAGGCTGCTCGCCGATATCATGCGCGAGATTGGCAAATACGATGAAGCAACGGCATCTTACCAGACGATTGTGAACGAGTTCGAGCCCATCATGCAGAAGATGGAGGATGATGCTGCGAATGTTGAGGCGCGCAAGCAGCAGATGAAGCGGCAGATCGAAGAAGAGAATTACCGCGAAGCCCATATCGTTCCCGAACGTGCCAAAGGCATCATCGATGTTGGCAGTGATGTGAACCGCATCGAAAATATGATCGACGGACTGACCGTGAGCGATGAGAATACCGTCGAATCGGACAGGATTGTTGCGGAAATCAACGCGATTCTGGCGGACGAGACCAATATCCAGAACATGCCTGAATTCAGCACCTATACGCAGCTTTCCAGGGAAATCCGTATCAATGCATTGCTGCTTGGATATGAGTTTACAGGTAATTATCAGAACATGCCGGACAACATTTCGTTTTTGCTCGAAGATGTGGCGGGTTTGCCGCGTTCCAGGCAGGAACGGGATGTGATGATTTCGATATTGCAAACGGCGCAGGAAGAGCGCGTGGCCCGGTTGCATCGTCTCAAGCTGCAGACCGAGAATCTGTCGCAGAAATCGAGGATTCTCAGCAGCTGGCTGAATGGTCCGCAGACTGCGTCACTGACGCCCGAAGAACGCCAGCAGTATTCTGCGCAGCTCGAAGATCTCGAAATGCAGCTGAACCGACTCCGGGACAGCCAGCGGCGCATCGAATCCAAACTCGCCGAAATTCGCCTGAATGGCGGTGAGAATTCACAGAAATTCAAGCATGCACTGCAAAGCCTGGATGAATTGCAGCGAGCGCTCGAAAGCCAATGGGCTGCAGCACTTCAATCGGGCAATATCGACGGGGATTACCGCGAAATGATAAACCGTGAGCGCGCGTTGCTCGGGCGTTTGGATGGACTCAATGATGAGATAAACAAGAGCATGCAGCTGCGGGCAAATGATTTCAGACGCAGGCTCAATAATGAAATCGAATTGCTCAATGCCGAAAAGACGCGGTATGCCGCAGCCAAATCCAGTGTCGGAGATACCGCCGGTGAGGTTTCGGCGCGCTATTGGCAGTCGGTTTATGATCAGATCAAGGAAATGGTGCTCTATGCCGATTTGGGCATCGTCGATATCGCATGGCTGCAAAAGGATGCGCGCAGCAAGGAATTATCGGCTGCAATGGAGGAGCGCAAGAAAGAGCGCGAAGTGCTTGAACAGGATTTCAGGCAGTTTCTTAAAGAATCCGGGCAAAGTGAATAAGGCCCTGGGCTGATATTGTAATGATGGATGAGGCATTTGCCGTGTGTGATAATAAAAGGCGACATTTTGCTCAGATAATGATGGCATGTATGGCTGCATGCTTCCCGATCGCCGATGCTTTGGCCCAGGATACGGCTGTTGCAGAACAATCCGTGGGTTCGGAAGCAACTGCGGCAGGCACCGATGGGGGGGCGGCCGCTAATGAAACGGCGGCCGGTGACACGGCATCTGCCGGCGACCGTGCAGCTGCAGAGAAACCCGCTCCGGTCGAAGAAAAAATGCAGGCTGTAGCCAGCGAAAAAATGGACGCATACGAAAGCTATAAGCGGGCTGCGGAGCGTTACAAAAAGGAAATCAACAGCTATCGGTTTGATCTGCGCAGATCGCTGATGTCTGAGTATCAGAACCGGATGTCGAGCGTGGATAACGCCTATGCGGAAAAGATCGCGACATTGCGCAAAGAAGAAGCCGAAATGCGCGACAGCGTCATCGAACGCATGGAGGTTTTCCTGAAGCGATATGGCGACAAACACGAGAAATCGGCCGATATTCTCTATCGTCTCGCACGTTTGCATTATGAGCGTGCAGACGAGCTCTATCTCAGCGACGAGACCAACTCGATGGAATATCCCGACTTTTCACAGACGCTGCATTATATCGCCAAGCTGCAGCAGAACTTCCCGAACTACAATCAGATGGATGGTGCGCTCTATCTGAAGGGATATTGTCAGGGGCAGATGGGGCAGCAGGAAGAATCGCGCAATACGTTTATGGAATTGCTCGCTTCCTATCCCGACAGCAAACGCCGGGCCGAAGTGCTCACGCGAATTGGTGAGTATTATTTCGCGCAGTCGCAGGATGCCATCCTTGGTCTTGGCGGCGAAATCATGTGGCAGGAAGCGTTGAAATACTACACGCAGGCCGTTGATGTCGGTCCGGATACATCGGTTTACGATCGTGCGTTGTACCGAAAAGCATGGACCGAGTATTACATCGAAGATTACGACGGCATGCTCAAAGACTTTATTGCACTTGTGGGATATGCCGATAATCTGGCCAATGGCAGCGCATTGCGCAGTGAAGCCATCGACTTTATGGCGGCTGCGCTCGCCGAGGAAGACTGGGATTTGAGCGATAATGTGGCCGTTGACCCCGATTATGGTATGAAGCGGTTCAACAAATATCTGAACAGCGGCCAGCCATTCGAGATGGAAGTATTGCGCAAATTCGCCGATACCATGATGGATCAGACGCGCTATGAATATGCGGCAGATGCTTATGGCGAGTATATTCGCCGCGGATCGTGTGCCGAAGATATGCCTGAGGTCATTCGAATCTATGTGGCAGCGCTGAATTTTTCGGGGAAATTCGACAAGGCAGCAGAAGAACAGGCTAAAATCGAGGAGCGCATTGGTGAGGAATCCGAATGGTACAGATGCCAGGAGCGTGAGGGAAATCTCGAAGCCATTGCCAATGCAAATCTTGCGTCACAGCAGGCTTTGAAAAACTCGATACTCGCGTATCAGGACAGGGTGACGCGCGCCGAGGATACTGCGCGGCAGAGAGAGGAATACATCGAGCAAAACGATCTGTTGCCGGGAGAACGATCGCTTGCGGAACGAAAGCTGAAAGAGGCACAGAGACAGGTCGTGGAGGCCAACCGCGAACTTGCGGATATTACCGCGACTTTTGTCAAGAAGTTCCCGAACGACGAGGAAATCTACAATTACCGATATCTGTTGGGACAGGCTTATTTCTATTCTGACCAGTACGAAAAATCCATCCAGGCTTTTTCGGCGATCAAGGATGTCGAGAATACGCGGTATCAGGCCGATACTGCGCGGTATATTGCCGATGCATACGAATATCTCATCAACGAAAAGGCCGAAAAGGATGGCGATTATCTGTATGCGCTGCCGCTGCAAAAGCTGGCCGACAAGGTGAACGACAAGACGCTGCCGCTGTCGATGGCGCCGACGAGTATTTTGCTTTCTTCGGCGATTACTGCATTTCCGCGTGAAGAAATCGATGCCGAAATTGAAGCACGCAAGGGTGGGACCAAAAAGCGCGATATGCCGCAGGATGTCCAGGATTTGATCGATGCCCGCGAGCTGTTCAGTGAAATCGAAATCAAGTCGGGAAAAACTGCGGAAGATCCCACTGCGCTTGCACCGCAATACCGATATGACAACGCGATGATTTACTACAACTATGGCAATTTTGAAGAAGCTGAAAAACGCTTTGGCCAGATCATCGAAAAGTCACCGGAATCGCAGCATGCAGCAAGTGCCGCAGAAATCATTATCGCTGAATATGATATGCGCGGTGATCTCGATAAGGTTGCGGAATTGTCGGATATGTATGCCGGGATGCAACTGGGAAGTGCCGGCGGTGACGATATCGTCAATACCCGGTTTAAAGACAAGAAATACAATGCGTTGTTCAAGAAGGCTTTTGCGCTGTTCGACAACAAACAGTATCTCGAGGCGGCGAGCGAATTCCTGAAGATCATCGAGGAAAATCCGACGTTCGAACACAATGATCGCGCCATGTACAATGCTGCATATGCCTATGAGCAGATGAAGCATTACGACAGCGCCATGCAGTTGTATCGCAG
>CAMKRB010000035.1 GCA_946415045.1 uncultured Myxococcales bacterium | reverse complement strand
CAGGTAACAGGCATGCAACCACAATATGCACAATCATTGGCTAACGAGACGGATCCACGCGAATCCTCAAATTCACGTGCAGACACAAGGCCTATCGTCATACCGGAAGCGCGGATAGAAGTCGAACCAGCCAACGCGATCCAGACGCCTGCAGATATAGCAGACAAATATACATTTATCAAACAGCTCGGCAAAGGCACACAGGGCTGCGTCTATGAAGCCATACGCAAATCGGATAAACGTCACGTCGCCATCAAGGTGCTCAACATCAGCTCTATTCAAAACTGGAAAGAATACGATTTGTTCTGGCGTGAGGTTGAAACACTAAAAAGCCTGCAAATATCCGGGGTTGCAGAGTTCTACGAAGCCATAGAAAGCCTGGATACGGCTGCGCCGCACGCCTACCTCGTGCAGCAATGTATCCAGGGACGCACGCTGTCCGAAATGATTCACTGGGGCTATCGGTTTAATGTGCAAACCGTATTCAGTCTGGCGCTGCAGCTCGTCGATATCATCGAGCAACTGCATCAGCATCATCCTCCGGTGATTCACCGCGATATCAAACCGTCCAATATCATTCTCGAACCCGATGGCAACAGCTATAAAGTCTATTTGACCGACTTTGGTGCGGTATGCAACCCACTGCTGCAAAAAGGCGGTTCTACAGTTGCCGGAACCTATGGCTATATGCCTCCCGAGCAGCTAATGGGACATCCGGCTCCTGCCAGCGATATCTATGCGCTGGGTGCCACCATTGCAGGAGTTCTCAGCGGTATGGAGCCCTCCGAAATGATGGTCACCGATTTCCGGCTGTCGTTTGAGAAACCGCTCGAAAACATGCCCTATGCGATCGTTTCGTGCCTGCGGCGCATGACCATGCCGGATGTTTCCGAACGCCTGTGCGATCTGGGCCAGATCAGAATGATGTTCGAGAACTTTGCACAAGGCAGGTATGGCTCCAATGACCTCGCTGAAAAAAAGTCCGTTTCAGCATTTCGACAGCACCGCATGCTAAAGAAAGTCGAAAGGCTGGGGCAAAAAGGCAACTATGATCTGTGGCTGCATCTGCCAGAAAAAACGCCCCGCAAACTGCCCTGGGCATACCGAATGATCAACGTCATGCACAGCAGAGCCAGGGATTTTTGGGTTCACGAAGGCGAGGGTACACGACTGCATCCGGGCTATTTAATACGCCATCCAATATGGTGGTTATCGAATATCTGTTTCTGGTCATTTGTCGTCCTCTTAGCTTTGCCTTTCTATATATTCCTCTATTATCCACTCAATATCATTGTACGCTTATTTCTAATACTGATACATCCATTCAGAGCACTCTTCACAGACAATGCACCTCCATTTCAGGCATATTTTCTTACTCCGGCATTCGAAGATTTCGAAGCAAATGCACACAAAGCGATTCGCACGCTTATCAAACGCGGCCGAAAAACAATGGCAACGGTTACAGATATACAATACATTCCGCTCACAGGTGATTGTAACTATATCATAACAAGAGCAGATGAATACAATACAGATACAGTTTTGAAAAATGGTTATTATAATTCTGTAGAACCAAAAATTTACCATCCAAGATTCAGGTTACAATATACATTCAATCCACCGGATGATGCCACTCGTATCCGTGGAAAACTGCGCAATAACGAAGAAGATTTAATTCATTCAATTGTTGTCACCTCGGATCCGGCGGTAACACTCAAACCCGGAGATATGCTGCCGATTTTATACTACTTCGATCCGGAAACACCAAACCGTGTACTGAGCATGCCCTATCCGTATCCGCTCGGCTCAATTGATAAACTCGAACATATTTATTGCGTAACAGAAGCCTGTAGTGCGGATGCCGAATAATCATCATTTGCCGAAGCGTATCACAACGTGATAGCTTCGGCAGGGCGGCTGTATTGCGCAGCAATAGGCCGCCACCTCAAAACCCAAAAGTATTATTTACAATAGCTGAAGCCGTCGGGATTGGTCACACAATCTTTGTGACATCGAATCGTGCGAGCAGTCAATGAGCCATCGGAATTTCGATAGGCGCGGGAAAGCATCTTGTAGGTTCCCTTATCGATACAAGTACCAAGCGTGGAAACGGTGACTTTTACACCATCGCCATTGAGATCGAATTGAGCTGATTCATTGCAGATTGCATAGGTCACGCCATCATCGACATAAGTCTTGCACGATACTCCGTCGACGCATTTCTGGGTCGTTTTGACAAGCCCGCCCGCACCACTGTTCTGTGCCGGATCAAATACGCAGTTTATCGCTGTATTGCTTGAGCACTGGCCGCCCTTTGCTGAGCATGATGGCAGGGATGTACATGTTTTCTGCGCATTACTGCATGTACCGCCGCCCATCACATCACAAATCAGATAATCGAATGTCGCATGATTTTCAGCATTCTTGTGACAGGATACAGCCGTATAATCCGTCTCACAGATACTCGTTTCGGGCGAGAAACCGTTCTGCGGATTGCCAAGATAATCGGTTCCCTGTTTGCACATGCCTATGGAGGCACTATTCGTGTATGTCAGGCAGGTAATGGAATTCAGCGTGTTGCAGGTGTCGTAGCATCCGACGTCACTCCCGTTCATGGTGCCGCAGAACCTGCTGTTGGAAGTACCAATCGTACTGCAATATTTTCGCTGAATGCCGGCATCACCTTCATCACAATACAGCAAGTATACATAACCATTAATTTCGACGCACGATTTATTATATGTATAGTAATTGCACGGTTTACCGATAATACTTTCACATCTGCCCTCGTTGCAAACTTCATCCGCTTCGCAACTCTTCACGACCGGATTGCCGTCATCTCCGCACACCACGCGATTGCCGCTTGCATCGCAGTGTCTTTTGAAATCGTCACCGCATTTGCTCACGCATCCCTTGTTTGCGACACAGATTTCGTTTTCGGCAGTCACGCATTCATTCCAGATATACTCATTGTTTAAACAAGTGAGTTCAGTCTTTGAATCCTTGCAGCTGTGTTCAGCAGTTTCGGGAGTGCAGGCCACGCACTTGCCTTCATAGCAAACGCCTTTTGCACCGGTGCATGCAGCTTCTTTAACTATCTTGCCGTCTTCAGAACATTTGGTAGGCGCATTGCCGTCGCACGATTTGATATATGTGGCGGGGTTGCATTCCGCACATTTTCCATCCAGACAGGACAGACCGGCCGAACATGCTTCGGTTTTAAACGAACCTGGAGCTTCGCATGATTTGACGCTGTTGCCATCGCATGTCGCCTTAAAGGATGCGACGTCACATTCCGGAACAAAGACGCATTCTTTGGATGCACTGTCACACGTATAAGGCGCTTCGCAAGGATGTGTTGCATCACAGGATTTGGTGCAGGCATTCGATGAACTGCCACATGCATAGCCATCGGGGCACTCTGTTCGAACGAGCGTGCCATTCGCATTGCACCGAACTTCTTTATTATCTTCGCATTTCTGTACAAACGACGCAGGATCGCATTGTACACAATTGCCGCCGGCACAAAACATATCATCGGCGCAGCTATGCGAGACCTCAACACCATACTCGCATTTCACGAGTTTGCCGTTTTTACAGTAAGGCGCATCATCCAGCAGACACTTTTCAACCGAGGATTCGGGGACACAGGTTCCCGAGCTGCACAGTTCCTCGCCCACATTACAATAGTATTGATGGAACTTGCCTTCGACGCATCTTTCGGCGATTTGCGCCGAAACGCACCGCACCTCATTGGGCTGGCATGACTCTTCAAAAGTCTGACAAATACCGCCTTCACAGGTGTTTCCAATGGGGCATGGATCGACTTTCTGGAAATGGTCGCTGCCACAAGACGTCACGCTGCTTTCGTTTTCGCAAACCGGCTTATATGCTGTTTCATCGCAGGATGTCTTCACGACGCATTCGTTGTCTTCACAGACGCCATCTGTACAATTCTCCGATACGACAATTCCCGAAACGCCGTCAGAACCGATTCGGCATTTGGAAACCGCTGTATTGCCATCGCACCGCTGCGAATAACTCTCAGTACACGGTTCGCCGCATTCACCGTCGACGCAGACACTTCCGAGGTCGCAGGCAATTTCTTTAACCTTGCCGCCATCGCAAACCTTTTGTACGGTTCTTTCTATACAACTGGCTTTGAATGTGGCTTCATCGCATGTCTCAACAACGGGAATCTTTTCACAGTTTCCGCCGTTGCACAATTCACCTTGACCGCACGACACAGATGCAATAAAACCGCCCTCGCAAAGAAAACGCGCGCCCGTGCCATCACAACTGGGCACGAACGATGAGAGGTCGCATTTATCGATGCATTCGCCGCCCTTGCATCCCTGTCCGGACGAGCACGCTTCATTCTGATAGCTTCCTTCACGGCAGACCTTTCTGGCGTCGTCCCCATCGCAGATTTTTTCACCTTCCTGCGTGCAGGCATTGCTGTCAAATTTTGGCAAAAACGTACCGTTTGCCGCATCATCGCTGCACCCATAAGACGCGAGCACAGCAATACTCAACACATTTGCAAGAATCACTCTTTTCGTATTCATGATTTCCTCCTGGATTCGAATGAATCAAACACCGGCTTTCAATCTAGTATTTTTTTTATACATATTCAAGGGGGGAACATTCCCCCCTCGCGACTATCTCGCCATGGAGCCGGGCGAATGCTCGTCTCCATGGCTTCGATACGTCGCGCCCCCCTGCGCGGGGACACCCCGCGACGCCCCGGTCTATAACCTACCCTTTGTCGTCGGGCAAAAATTCGCGATAAGCCGGCACTCGCCTCATCAGAAAGAACACCAGCCAGTCGGGGATGTGTTTTGCAAAAAACACAAATATATGATTCAGAACTCCGGGAATTGTATACATTTTTCCTCGGCTGGATTTTTTCAGCGCAGTGCGCACCAGTTTTTCGGGCGTCATCATCACGCCAAACATCGTCAGATACCTGCGCAGTTTATCATCCAAACCAAACAAAGATGTGTTAATCGCACCGGGACATATCGCTGTGACATATACATTGAATGGTCTGAGTTCATAATGCAGTGCACACGAATAATTGTATATATAGGATTTGGTCGCATTGTACATCGCAATGCCAGGAAATGCCATCCATGCCGACATCGACGACATATTGATGATATAACCCTTTCGCCTGCGGGACATTTCTTCACCAAAGAGTCTGCACATCTCGGTCACGCATTGTACATGCAGTCCAAGTATGGTCTGAACGCGCTTTGTATCGGTTCTGATAACCGAATTAAAAACCAGCATACCGGCATTATTGATGAGCAGGCTCACAACGATATCATTGGAATGACAATAGTCCAGAATCTGCTGCGGTGCTGATGCATCCGACAAATCCATACAAATGGTATGCACCTTGACAGAATAAGTCTGAATCAAATCATTACGAACATTTTCAAGCGCTTCTTCCTGGTTGCTCACGAGCAGCAGATTCACGCCGTCTTTGGCCAGTTCCTGAACATAGGCCAGCCCAATCCCAGACGATGCGCCCGTCACCAGTGCATAATCCTCACCGAGTTTTTCTCTGAACATCCACACCCTCTGTAATGACGGTCGGTATCTCCGCTTCCGGCGCATCACGGCGCACGACATCCGCGGATTCCATCAATTTTGTCGATATGCGGTCCTGCCGCTTCACCCTGCGCACCCCAACCGTTCTCGTCCCACGCCCAAGAAATATCAGATGCATAAACATCATCACCGGTATACACGTAAATCCAATCATGCATACCCACAGCATCAGTTTGGGCGTTTCGGCTTTTTTTGGATAGATGATCAAATCCAAAAATGCCCAGTCGATATAGCTCATGATGCCAATTGTAGTGAGCGTGACCAGCACGCACATAGCGGTGCGCTGCGCGCGATAGGACGAATGATACAAACCGATTTGAAGAAACATCATCAGCTGCAGCACCGCGAAAGGAAACAGATAGTTGGTTGCAACAGATGAAAAATACCAGAACCCTCCTGACAGCGCGACCACTGAAAACAGCATCAGAGTCAGCGTCATCAGCATCAGCGAGATGCGACCGGGCAAAACGATATAATTGCCGTGCACCTCCACGCCTTTCTGGTTTGAAATATCGATGGAAATCAGTCGTTTTTGCGCATTTTGCAGACGCGTATCGTCGTCGGGATTATCATCGAGCATCAGCTCGTATCCCGTGGGATCGCTCAGATCCAATTCTTCAATTGTCTGAGGCACATCCTTGTTCTGAACCGATTTATCGTCTGTTTCGGTCATCATTGGTTTTTAGCGCGGTACGGTGATTATGTAAGTCTTATCAAATTTTTTTAAATGAACGAGTCTGTCCGTGGGTTTCAGTCACGGCTATTGCTTTTACGTCCGAGCTGACCGCATGCGGCGAGTTCGTCGTCCCCACGTGCCAGTCTGATGGAAGTCGCCAGACCTTTGGCGAGCAATCGCTCCTGAAATTCGATGATATCACTATCCGAGGGCGACTGGAATTTACAACCTTCGAAAGCATTAAAGCCAATCAGATTGACTTTTGCCGGGACACCGTGCAGCAGCTTGACGAGCATATTGGCGTCGTGCGGACTGTGATTGAGCCCCTTGATAATGATGTATTCAAAAGTGATGCGTTGTCGTTGTTCGAGAGGAAACCGATGCAGGGTCCGAAACAGTGTTTCAAGCGGCCAGATACGGTTTGCGGGCATGATTTGAGAACGCAGTTCATCGCTTGCGGCATGCAGGCTGATGGCAAGGTTGATACCAAGGCCTTCGCGGGCAAGCGCTTCGAGACCGGGCACATGACCGACCGACGAGAGAGTGATTTTTCGGCGCGAATAATCGAAACACTCGCGATGCAGCAGGATTTTGATGGCTCTCACGACGGCGTCATAATTGTCGAGCGGTTCACCCATGCCCATAAAAACCAGATTGGAGATGCGCCGGAAATCGCGATCGGCGACTTTCTGAGCGACCATCACCTGTGCAATGATTTCGTCTGCGGTAAGACTGCGCTGAAATCCGAGCGTCGCCGTGCGACAGAATGCACAATTGAATTTGCACCCGACCTGCGAAGACACGCAAAGCGTGAGTCTGTCTTCGGTTGGAATCAACACGCTTTCGACGATGCTGCCGTCGCTGAGTTCAAATCCTATTTTATTGGTGCCGTCTTTTGCAATATGTTCATCGGGCACAGGAAGTGCCGACAAATCAAAGCGTTCGGCCAGCTGTGCCCGAAGTTTTTTTGAAATGTTTGTCATTTGATCCCATGATTCTACGCGTTCGACGAATACCCAGCGCAAAATCTGGGCAGATCGGAAAGGTTTTTCGCCGAGTTCCGCCAAAACAGCCTTGAGCTCATCGGGCAAACAGGAACGCAGGGATGTGAGAGCCATGGGATTACCTCGCCAACACTAGATGAGATCGCATCCAGGGAAGAAGAAAGCGACTTCGACGGCCGCAGTTTCGGGCGCATCACTGCCGTGAACGGCGTTGTGTGACATGGATTCCGCATACTTCTTGCGCAATGTGCCTTCTTCGGCCTTTTCGGGATTTGTGGCTCCCATCAGTTTGCGATAATTGGCAATTGCATCCTCGCCTTCCAGGCACATCACGACGACAGGACCGGATGTCATGAATTCGACGAGGTCATTGTAGAAAGGTTTGCCGGCGTGCACGGCATAAAAAGCAGCTGCCTGGGCTTTTGAGAGCTGCAGCTTGCGCATGGCAACGATTCTGAAGTGGGATTCGATTTCGGCAATAATTTTACCGGCATTGCCGGCACGAACTGCATCGGGCTTGACGATGCTGAGTGTACGCTGTTTCATTGAGCACCCTTGTAATGTAAAAGAAAAAAAACCTAAAGATCAGCCCATGCATACGGGCTGCGGCCTTTTATTCCATTAACGCCGGTTATGCAACACAAACCGAGGGTTCTATCAGTTCAAATGTAACAGTTCAGCCGGGGCTCTGCCCCGGAACCCGCCAAGGGTCTAAGGCCCTTGGAACCCGCAATGTTTTTTACATGCTTCCAGATTTTGCCAGATAATATGGCCACAAAAGACGAAATGGGTCCCCTTCCCCATTTCGCTAAAAACTGCATGGCATGCATGTTATGCTGAAAAAGCCAATAGAGGGCTGAATAGTTACGTTCAAATCTGCCCCAAAACATGATAGACCCCAACCACCAGGGCAATGCAGCCTTGAACCACAAACAGGAGAAATACCCCTATGCTGCGATTTCTTGTAATCCTTGGCTTGACAGCCATTGCATGGATGCTGGTCTTATGCGGTTGTTCGAAAAAGCAAGCAGAGACGCCCTCGCCGGATCGCGCGGCGATGCAGGTTTCGAGCGAGAATACGCAGCCGGCATCTGCCAAATGCACCAGTATGTATGATGTCTGCCCGCTCACATTTGTGCCGGGATCGAACAAGCCATCCCCGGATATTTTGAAATCTGCAAATGTCGAAGAAATGGAAAAGCAACTCATCAATTATATTCGTTCAATGGATATCGAACCAATACGCTCGCTCAGGACTGCTGCGGAAAACGGCACAATCGCCGATAAAGAAGCGTATGCGGTGCGCGTCATGTATGAATCGATGGAACATCATTATATGAAAAACCTGGATATTCAGGCGGCAGCCAACATTATTCTGGCCAAAGATATGCCTGAATCAGCCGAAGCAGGTTTTCTGCATGCTGTGCTCACCGCTGCAAAAGATGAAGACGAATCCAATGCGCCCAAATATATCGAACCCGCACTGAAAAAAGCCATTTCGGAAAAGCACGGAAAGCTTTTGGCAGAGATGCTCGAATACGATCCGGCATTTGATAAGGCCGACGAAATCTATACAAATCTGAGAGAAATATACAAAGACGGCGTATCAAAGAAAGACCCCGAATCGATGTATCGTCTTGCAGCAGCTATCGAATTGTACAATCTGGCCAAAGGTGAGCGAACCGCAAAAACGCCGTATTCCGGCGAGTTATTGCAGCTGATGACCGATGCCGCGAACGCGGGACAGCGAGATGCAATGATGCGGCTTGGGGTCAACATGGCAAAAGATGAAGCGACGTGGGACAGCGCTTTTGTCTGGTTGAAAAAAGCCGCAGACAAAGGCGAAGAAACCGCTTTGAGCGTTATATTCTATCTTTACGCAGATACCATCCTGTTCGATTCGTATGAAGCAGCTGTCGGCAGCGGTGAAATGGATGATTCTGTGACTCCAAAACAATTTGAAATTGCCAAAGCCCGGATGGGAAATCTGAACGACGGAATGCGAACCATCGCGCATCTGCTTGCAGATTTAAAGGGACAAACGCTTAAGCACTGTCAAACCGGGATGTCACTTGCCGAATATATACATTTTCACCCCGAGCGCTTTGGACAGGACGCGAAATCACTCGAAACTGCGCTAAAAGACAATGCTTTGCAATGCATTGATGATTTTGCCGCGAGCCACGGGTACCGCGAAGCGTGTGATTTGCTGATCACACTGGTCATTGGCAACTATCTCGATCTGGATGATGCCGAATGGATGCATCAGATGTTTAGCGACGCGCAAATCAAGCGCATGTTTGAAGCCACCAAACGATGCTATGCGATATCAGTTGCGAGTGATGACCGGGTATATGAAGCGATGCCCTATCATCTGCCGCCCAGCTATCATCTGGCCAGTCTGAATGGTGCGCACGGCAAGGAAAAATATGGCATTGAACCGGATCCGGTCGACGAGTTTGCGCTGTTGTTGTATGGCGCACAACACGGCGATCCGAATTCGCTCGGCATTCTGGCGCATGCCTATGCAAAGGGGAATTCCGTTTCCCCAAACCGGGAGAGAGCCTGTTACTGGTGGCAGCAGGGGATGAATCTCGAGCTTTGCAAAGCGTGCCGGATACTGAACAATTATGAGCCGGAAGAGAGCGATTCCTATTGTTATGCATGTGGCGTCATTCAGACAGAATTCGAAAAATGTTCAAAAGAGCCGGGCGATGCTGGGGCAGCTCCATAATTATGGCGCGGCGTATCGCAGATAGCCGCGCGCGGGCGCGTATGGCACGACTGTGCCATAGCGCCGCCCCTCATTGATTCTAAGTCTTTTCAACCGCATGAAATTTTGTTAAAAGGTCGCGCGCGTTTTGTAAGGAGCAGACCATGAGTAAGCGTCAGTTATTTGTCATCATATCGGGAATTATCACAGCGGCGGCGATTGGCGGCTGGTATCACGACACAGCATCGACCGAGAATTCAGCTGAAATTCAGGCTGTTGCCTCCGATGCATCGCCAGCTCCTGCCGATACCCAGGTCGTTCCGACGATTACCAGACAGTTTCATGCAGCGGATCTGGTGAATCTGCCGATGTCGGCGCTGATCAGGGATATGGACAGATTTGCCGAAAACGATCAGGTTCGCGTCATGGTCAATACAACTGCGCCATCCGAAGTGATCCAGCTGGTCGACCCCGAACACGCGCCGGATATCACCGGAAAGGCGGCACAACCTGCGGTGGCGGACAATACGCCCGCAGCATTCAATGCATTAAAGCTGCTGTCGCATGATATCGGCGAGGTGATCATTTGTGATCTAGCGCATCATACCGTGCTGGAGAGCGACGATGACGATGCAGCCGCCCGCATCATGGGCAGAATCGGCGAAACGCAGGATGCCGAAGGGTTTGTGATGCACGACGCGGACGACAGCGTTGGTCTGACGACGTTTAAATGTCTGGATGAATCCCGTGAACACTGCATTGCCCGTGAAACGCGTCTGCCCGTGCTGCCTGACAAGAGCATCCGCTGTGATTTGGCGGCAAACAGCCTGGTGAAATGCGGTGATTACACGGCAGATTCGTATGTGCTGTTCCATACCGAAAACTGCGACAACACGCCCAAAGCCGGCCTGAATGATCTTTTGGACAGCGACGTCAAAGAAGGGATTCTGGAAGCGGACGGAGAAAAATACAAATACACGCGAACCGTTCTGGATTCGGGATGTATTGTCGTCGAGGTCGTTTCAAAAGCAGGCGATCCGGAAGAGAAATCTGCGGCAGCAGCTGCGCCCCTGGCTTCGCCAGAATCGGATCCTTCGACGCCGTCCATTCCATCATTGAAAGGCAAGCCGGTATGGAAGATCAAGCATCTGGGCGCTGCGGCAGGCGGCGGTCTGCTGATGATTCTGCTCGGCCTGTGGTGTACGCGGGGACCGAATAAAAATGCTCCCGAAAAGAGCGGCGAAGAGGCAAAGCGCGATGCAAACCACAGTGAAGAAGATCGCAAATCCCTGGCCCTGTCACAAAAAGATGACGAAATCATTTCTCTCAAGGCAAAGATTGCAGAACTCGAATCGGCGGTCGATACAGCCGGCACGCAGAATCACGGTCTGCAACAGGAACTGGAAGACGCCAAACGCGCTTTAAAGCAGCAGGAACTGCGCAGTCTTTCGCTTGAACAGGACAAGCATGAACTGGAAGATGCGCTGGCAGCGGCAGAATCCCGCAATACCCAGGTGGCCAGTGCCGGACAGCTCACTTCAGACTCGCAGCTTCCCTTGCTGAACGCACATTCGCTGCGCGACAGCCACGACGAAATCACAGCGGTTACAAAAGATCCGCTTTTGAGCGACCCCCGGCACGACAGCCTGCTCGATGCACTCACCGACGACGACTGGGATGATATCGCCGACAGCTTTGATATGATTATGTCACCAAGCGCCGCCAATATGCCAAAAGCCATGGCCGATGACGAAGACGACAAAATTCCGACCAATCTGCTCAATGAAGAATCGTCGTTTGGTGTGACCGGATTTTTGAGTGGTATTGGAGATTCCGACAAAAGAAACAAGATAAGCAAGTCGGGTGACTCGCATGTGAATACCGAAACGCGTCTCAAACCGGTTGGAGATACGCCAAAACTCAACGATCTGCCGCCAGTGTTATCAGGCCAGGCGACCAAAACGGGCAACACCCTGCCCCCGGTCAAATCTGTTCCCAGCCTTTCGGATTCGAAACATTTTGCGGTATCTCAGGAGCCGCTGTCGATGCGCACCGTCGAGCGTCCGGTCATCGATTCTGCATCGGAACTCGCCATGGGAAACGACAACAAGGATTCCGACGGTCACTCTTTCAAACCAGCGCCATCATGGACGGGCAAAAAAGTTGTGGAAACCGGGATGGATACACATTCACTGGCCGAGGCGCTCAAACGCAGGGCGAAGGATGTGTCGGAAGTCAGCATGGCTGCTGTGGGAGCGGAATCCAGCGAAAGCAATCGCGCGCTGTCACGATCCGGCATTTTCTCGGTCACCGGAAGCCGCGTCGATATCAATCCACTGTCCGACAACGAATACTTCAAATCGCTGTATGAAAAGTTTGTTCAGAGCCAGAAAGAATGCAATGAGCCGACCAAATTCACGCTTGAACAGTTTGTGAGCAGGCTGGCTCGCGAAAAATCGCGCCTGATAAAAACATACAAATGCAAAAATGTCCGTTTCCAAATCTATATTAAGGACGGCAAAACCAGTCTCAAAGCCATGCCTCAGAAATAGCGATGACAGAGAAATTACGACTGGATGACCTGATTGTAGAACTGGGACTTGTGCCGACGCGCAGTCAGGCGAAATCCTATATCATGGCAGGAAAAGTTTTTGTCGACGACAAGCGGGTTGACAAAGCCGGAACCCCGGTAAAACGGGATGCCCATATCGAGCTTAGAGGCGCAGAAAGCCAATATGTATCCCGCGGCGGCTACAAACTTGCCGGCGCGCTGGATCGATTTCAATCGTTGGAAATTGCCGGAAAGATTGCGCTAGATATCGGTGCATCGACGGGGGGATTCACAGACTGTCTGCTTCAAAGAGGCGCATCCAAAGTCTATGCGCTCGACGTGGGCTATGGACAGCTGGCGTGGAAACTGCGCACCGATTCGAGAGTGATTAATATCGAGCGCACGAACTTCAGATATCTCGAGCCAGGTTTTTTTGCCGATCCCATCGATCTGGCCGTTGCAGACGTATCGTTTATTTCACTCGACAAAGTGCTGGAGCCACTCAAAGGCCATCTAAGCAAGGAAGCCGACTGTGTTTTATTGATCAAACCGCAGTTTGAGGTCGGCAAGGATCAGGTCGGTTCGGGCGGAGTCGTGCGCGATCCCAAAGCCCGTGCAAATGCCATTGAGCGCATCATTGAACTCGCCAAATCACTGAATTACCAGGTCATCGACGGAGCCGACAGCACACTGCCCGGCCCCAAGGGAAACGTCGAGTATCTGGTATGGCTGCATTATTCCGCGATCACTCCGAGCTGATTGACACGCGCGATATAGGCATTCAGTTTCTGGGGATCATCCTTGAGTCTGTCCTGAATCTCGAGATCGAGATCGGTAATGCGGTTCACGACATCCAAAAACTTCTGTTTCTTGACATTGAGCTTTCGCTCACCTTCCGAAGCACTGCCGTGGATAATGCGGCGATGCGCATCACGGAGCACCGGCCGGCTGGTCTCGATGACCCTGTCCAGCTCGGAGATGAGTTTGTCGGGATCTTCGACGTTCAGACGCATCACGCTCTCGACCTCGTCGAGCGTTCCCAACACCTGATCCCAGGGATCCGGTGCACATGCGATGCATAAAACCATCGCAGCACAAACAATCGATAATAGCCATTTATACATTCTATAACTGTATCCCTACTTTTTGTTTTCCGGATTTACTTTTTGGCTTGATGCCCAGCGCACCACTGCTGCTGCCGGACGTTCTCGATCCCCTTGAAGAATCGGACTTATCAGCAGATCCAGACTTTTTTTCGAGGGCCACCGAAAACTCAAGTGCGCTCCCCAGTTCGATATTTTCCTCGCGCTCCCAGTCTTTGTATCCTTCGCTTTTAATCGTCAGTTTATACTTGCCGGGATTTCTGAAGCGCAGGGTTTCAGGCAGCGGTCCCCTGGAAATGCCGTTGACCAGCAGTTCGGACTGTTCGCGATCACCTGTGAACTTGAAAGTCACCGCCGGTAATGCATGGATGCGATCCAACTCATTTCTGGCAGTTTCGTTCGTATCATCCCCCTTGAGAATCTCGTTGTAAATGCTGATAGCGGCATCGAAATTTTCTTTATCTGCTTCGTCTTTTGCCCGCATCAGTTTGCGCCCCAAATCGACCTGGGTCTTGAACTGCGAGATTCTGAGCATATAGGCGGGCTCGTTGGCTTTTTCAGACTTTTCCAGCATTTTGATGGTATTGTCTGCCAAATCCCATTTACCAGCATCGATATTGCTTTGAATCTGATCGAACAAAGCATCCATATCCTTGTCATCATTGCCCGCATCAGCGATGGCCGCAGTATTATCCGGATTCTGGAAGTTGACATTTGGAGCAGGCTGTTTATTGCCCAAAGTATTGGTAATAATCACGGCCGCGAGAACGACGATGACCACACCAATAATCCCCAGCAAAATAAACAGCATTTTTCTGTCTTTTGCCGCCTGGCTGCTGTTCGTCTGAACGACAAAGATGCCGGACTGTCCGATACCCGTTTTGGACACCGACGAAATACCGGAAACTCCCGAAACGCGTGATGTCTCTCCAGAAATCTCGCCTGGAACAGCTGCAGTCGTTATAGACGGTGAAAGTGCGCGGGTTTCGGCATCATCCGTCGCCTTGAGATCGACATGAGACAGGCTCATCGAACTGTATCCGGCGCGCAGCTGCGGTGCATCCAGGGCATACGAAATTGCCGTGAGCAAATCGTTTGCCGTTTGCGGACGCTTGTCACTTTCCTTGCTCAGGCACTGCATAATCACATCGCACAGCGGTTCAGGGACTTCCTGGAATGGCTGCACCAGTTCTCTCAGTGACTGTGGAATCTCGTTGACGTGCTTATAAAGAATGACATTGTCATTCGGACCGTTAAACGGTTTTTTACCGGCCAGCATCAGATAGAACATGACGCCGAGCGCATAGACATCCGTCTTTGTATCGGAATGACCGGTCAGAATCTGTTCGGGAGCCATATATGAAGCGCTTCCGACGAGCTGCTGCTCTTTTGTCACATCCTCCTGACCCTGCGCGAGTTTCGCCAGACCAAAATCCAGAATCTTTACAAAACGCTCACCTTCAAGCTCGCCAAGAATGATATTCGCAGGCTTGATATCACGGTGAATCAGCCCCAGTTTATGCGCCTCGCCAATGCCTTTGAGCGTCTGAACGGCAATCGGCAGGAACTGATCGATATGCAGCGCGCCGTGCGCTTTTAAAAACTTGCTCAGCGTCTCCCCCTGCGCATATTCCATCACGATATAGGCGAGATCGCCGTCGCGGCCGTAATCGAAAATCGTCACGATATTTGGATGCTGCAGACGGCTCAGTCCCTTGGCCTCGCGCTCAAAACGGCTCACGGCGTCTTCGTCGTCCAGCAGCGCCGGATTCAGCACTTTCAGGCAGACATTGCGATTGAGCTTGGTCTGCTGCGCCAGATATACGACGCCCATGCCACCCTTGCCGATGCGTTTGATGATCTGATAACGGTCCGAAATGATTTCGCCCTCAAGATTATCCAGACCACGATGCACCTTGGTTTTCTCGTTATCCTCATCGACAGGGGATGCGGATGCAGGTGACTGCGCCAGCGACATGCCGTTGTTTGCTGCGGCTGGCGGTTTTGGGGGATTGTGCTGTTCGGGATTCACGTCCTTCTTCCTTCTTCTGCCCTGCAGGGCACAGGTAATTAAGCAGAATACAACCGCATTCCAGACGCGCTGGTCTGCAAGTTATTTCATACCGCAAAGCGAGCAGGAAAGCAAAACACAAAGGTTAAGAAATGCATGTTGCCGGGCTTCGGGCTGCGCCCGATACGCCCGGCTTTCGGCGCTATTTGCTCTCGCAAATACGCGCCTTTGCGCCCGTCTATGTATTTGTCGGCATCTGCAATGCCGCCCAATACATACGCCGGGCGCCCCGCATGATGTCTCCTAACAGTCCAACCCTGCACTTGTCTTTTTCGACGATATTTTATCTGCACACGCAATTATTTACGGCCGCAGGCCATTATGATGAGCTAACGACTTTCCCGCCGACACGATGTCGGCGAGGCGTCGCTGTAACGACAGGATGTCGTTTCAGCGACGCAATAAGAATGAGTAGAAAATGAGCCGGGGGACGGGGGGCAGCGCCCCCAGCCGCGCGGGATTGCAAGGGGCGTTCGCGGAACAACGCCCCTTGCCGCCTGCGGCGCGTAGCCGCGCAAAAGAGCGTCCTTACGGCGCAAGCCGTCAAAAAGAAAAACGGGGATGTACTGTTACGATGTCTCTCACCCCATCGATGTATCGCTTGAATTCATCTGCCATTCCCTTTATGTTGATCGCGTTGTTTGCTTCGACCAACACCTGGCCCAAACCTGATGCCAGCTATCCATTTATTTATTATGAAATCTGCGTTTCGTCTGCTTCTCATGTTTACCGTATGCATCCTGATGTTAAGCATCGGAACGCCATGCAGCGCCAAATCCTCAGACGAACTGGAGATTGACTGGCTAGGTGACAGCGTGTTCACCGTATCCACCGGTGCACTCTGGATCACTTTCGAAGCCCTTAAAACCGATATTGCTCCGCACAAATGCATCTGGTGCAATACAAATCCAATGGACGAAACGATTACCGACGCAGTTTCATGGTCAACGCCCAAATATGCCGCCAGAGCTGCTGATGTCACTGCATTTGGCGTGATTCCGGCATTTGCAGCCGGATCGTTGCTGCTTTCAAGCGGCCTGGACAATCGCATCCAGAATGCCGGTACGGATATGATGCTTATCGCCGAAGCACTCACCATCAGCTCACTGCTCAATCAAATCGTCAAGTTCAGTGTCGGTCGTGCGCGGCCATTTACCGTGCGCAACAATCACGGGTTTTATTCGGATCGCACCGACGACAATCTGTCTTTCTATTCCGGACATACCAATATGGCTTTTGCGCTTGTCGTTTCTGCCGGAACGATCGCGCACATCCGCCATTATGATGCCGAACCCTACATCTGGGGCATCGGCATCCCCATGGCATTGTTCGTAGCTTATGCGCGCATGGCTGCCCAAAAACACTATTTCACGGATGTGCTCGTGGGTGCTCGGGTTGGA
>CAMKRB010000034.1 GCA_946415045.1 uncultured Myxococcales bacterium | reverse complement strand
TTTGTGCCGCACAGCGTTGACTCGCTCATATTCACGCCCACCAGCACGACCTGGTTAAACTCCACGTGATCCAGGTGGCATTTGCGCAATTCGGCTTTCTGGAAATTGGCCTGTGACAGATTGGCATTCGTAAAATCCGATCCGGTGAGCTCAGATTCACAGAACAATCCGCGGGCAAGCATGGCATCGCGCAGAATGCACGAATTGAGGCGCGCATTCATCATAAAGATGTGTTCTGCGCTCACGCCCGAAAAATCGACAGGCTGATGCGCAATACAGTTGTTGAAGTTGGCGTCCGTGAGATTGGCGTCGACAAATTTTGCACCCGAAAGCATCGACGTCGAAAACGTCGTATTTGGTGCGCACACGCCCGAAAAATCGGCATCGGTGAGGTTGCCTTCCTTAAGTCTTGCACGGCTGAACTCGACATTCGGCATTTTGGCGCGCGTGCAGTTTGTATAGGACAAATCGGCCTCGGTAAGCGCTGCATTTGAAAAATCGCCGTCCGTCAGATTCGACTTGAACCAGTTGGACTTTTTGAACGTTCCGCCGGCGGCCCGGATTCTTTCGGCAGATGTATAGGCAAACGAAGCAAAATCGGCGTTGGCATGTTCAAAGATCGCATCCGTAAGACGCGAATTTCTGAAATCAGCCCCCGAAATCGAGGCGTTCGACAAATCGGCTTTTTCGAGATTGGAAGCGCTGAATCGCGTACCTTTGGCCAAAACACGTGTCAGCGTGGCCCCCGCAAGCGTCACGCCCTGCAAATCGGCGCCGGTCAAATCGGCACCATCCAGTTTGGTTTCGGTCAAATCGACCTCGCGAATACAGGCATATTTCAGCGAAACACCGCTCAAATCCACGTGGCTCAGGTTGGCCTGTTCCAGATTGGCGCGTTCCAGTCTGGCCTTTCTCAAATCTAAACCGCTCAGATCGATACCGCGCAAATCCATGCCATTGGCGATATCACTCACACCGCTCAGCCCGACCAGGTATTTGGCCCAGTCCTCCTCCCCATTCACGAGCGCTTCAATAATCTGCTGCCGCCTGTTCGGGCCATCTGTGAATATCCAGCGATGCGTATGATCCATGATCCACCCTGTCTAAATAATGTGAATGTACCTCTAGGGCCATGCCACTGCACAAACTCTACACGACCGTCTGGTATTTTATCACACCTGATGCTATCGGGCAAAAGATTTCCATACAGCAAAGCGGCCGGCGTATTTTTCGGGAAGAGACGCGCCGGCGGCGCTTCGCTTGCCGAAAAATAGACGGCCGGCCGGAGCGTATGCGCCCTTCGGGCGCATAGCGAGGCAAAAATATACAAAAACGATGCAAAGTCGTTTCGCGAATCACGGGTTATGGTATAAATGATCGTTTGTGGGCCGCAATGCCCGGCGAATCATCAATCATTACGGAGAAAAACATGGCAGCCAGTCGTAAAGACAATGTCAGAAATATTGGAATTATGGCACATATCGATGCCGGCAAGACGACAGTCAGCGAGCGCATTTTGTTCTATTCGGGACGAACGTGGCGGATTGCCGAAGTGCACGATGGACAGGCGACCATGGATTTTATGGACCAGGAGCGCGAGCGCGGCATTACCATCAGCAGCGCTGTCAACGAAATCGAGTGGAAAGGTAACGATATTTATCTCATCGACACCCCGGGCCACGTCGATTTTACGGTCGAAGTCGAACGCAGCCTGCGCGTTCTGGACGGCGTGATTGCGCTTTACGATGCCGTTGCAGGCGTCGAGCCGCAGAGCGAAACCGTGTGGTATCAGGCCAACCGCTATCACGTGGCGCGCATCGCGTTCGTGAACAAAATGGACCGTCCCGGCGCCGATTTCGACCGCTGTGTGCGCGAAATTCACGACATCCTCGGCGGACACCCGATTCCGGTGCAGCGCCCCATCTTCGACGATCAGGTGTTCTCCGGCGTCGTCGACCTGATCAGCCGCAAAGCCATGCGGTTTGACGAAGCCGATCAGGGCACGAGCATCATCGAAATCCCCATTCCCGCCAGTATGATGGATGAAGTCGAATCCGCCCGCGAATCGCTCATCGAGAAACTGGCCGACGCCGACGACGAAATTGCCGAAGCCTATCTCGAAGGTGCCGAGATTTCCGAGCAACAGATTAAAGCCGCGCTGCGACGCGCAACCATCGATTTCAAAGCCGTACCGGTATTTTGCGGATCCGGGCTTAAAAACAAGGGCATCCAGCCACTGATGGACGGCGTCGTCGATTATCTGCCGGCTCCGGGCGACCTCCCGGCACTCGTCGGCACCGATTTCAAAGGCAATCCCGTCGAACAAATCCGTTCCGAAAAAGAGAAATTCTGCGGATTCATCTTTAAAATTCAGCAAATCGAGGCCAAACGTCTGGCGTTTATCCGCATCTATTCGGGCGTTCTGCACGAAGGCGACGCGGTCTTTAATGCCACGCAAAAACAGTCGTTCAAAATCAAGCATATCTTCAGGCTTTATGCGAACCGCGCCGACCGCGTGGAATCGGCTGCCGCCGGCGAACTCATCGCCATCGCCAAGACCAAAGGCATGGCAACAGGCGATACGCTGTGCGATCCGTCCAGACAGATCCTGCTCGAAAAGCTGCAGTCCACCGATCCCGTCATGTCGATCTCGATCGAGCCCGAATCCATTAAAGACAAGGACAAAATCGTCGAATCGCTCAACGCCATTCACGAAGAAGATCCGACCGTGATCTTCGAAGAAGACGAACAGACCGGCGATATGCTGCTGCGAGGCATGGGCGAGCTTCATCTGGAGGTCGTCTGTGAACGCCTGCGGCGCGAATACAATGTTGCCGTGCGCACGGGAAATCCCAGCGTTGTCTGCAAGGAAGCGCTCATCGGTGAAGCGAGCGAAACCGCGCAGTTCGAACGCGAACACGAAGATGACATCATCTTTGGCAATGTCTCGGTCTCAGTACAGCCGCTCGATCGCGATGCCGGTCTTGTATGCAAAGCCGACCTCCCCGAAGGTCATCCCTACATCCGTCCCGAAGTCGTCGACGCCGTGGTTCAGGCCGCCAAAGACGCCATGCTTTATGGCCCCAATGGCTTTGAAATGACCGACGCCGAGGTGCGCATCACCGCGATTGGTCTCGATGCCAAGGGACAGGTCAACCTGATTGGATCTCGCATTGCCGCTGGCGAAGCCGTGCGAAACGCCTATAAAAAAGCCGGCGTCCGCATTCTCGAGCCGCTCATGGCTGTCGATATCATTTCTGCCGAAGACAGCATCGGCGATTTAATGTCGGATCTCACCCAACGAAAAGGTATCGTCGAAAACCTCGATTCCGACCCGCTGCGAAGCGTCATTCACGCCGTCGTGCCGTTGAGAAATATGTTCGGCTACTCGATGAAACTGCGCACCATCACACACGGTCGCGGCAATTTCTCCATGCACTTTTTGCGGTTCGACTCCATTTAATTTCTATCCCATTCGCACAGCCATGATTCAGAACCGCTCGTCCAATCATGAGGGTCGGTGATCTGTGCGCATTCGTTTGTTATCATGAAACTATTGCACCTCAATCTGTCTGATTTCGATTCAAAAAAAGCGTTTTTCATCAGTTTTGGCCTGAGCCTGCTTGTTTTTTTCTTCTATGCGCTCGGGCACTCACAAAACGGCGATTTTCTGGCCATTAACGGCACATTCCAAAACTATAATGTCATCCGCAGGTTTCTGGATGGACAGATTCCGTACCAGGATTTTGCAATGTATCTTGGCCCCGGACATCTTTGGCTGTGCAGCATTCTCACCCAAATCCTTGGAGGAACCTTCGGCGCGAGTATGCTTGCCTGCAATATCCTCTCGCTCATGGCCTTCCCGCTGATGATCTATGGATTGTGCAGGTGCTTTTTCAAGTATAATGGACTGATTCCATTTCTGACCTGCATGATGCTGATCTTTCTGGATGACATCCATACGGTTTCCTATTTTACCAAGGCTCTGTGCCGCATTTTTGTCGCCGGCAATTCGGGGCGCGGCATCCGCGGTATGATACTGCCGCTCGTCGTCGTGATGGGCGGCCTGTGGCTCATGCTGATTCGGCAAAAGTTCGCAGATTTCAAATACCGGCACGAACTGGCTGCAGCCGGACTTTCGGCAATGTCGGGATTTGCTTTCTGCTGGAGCAACGATTACGGGCTTTGTGTCTGGATTTCCCTCAATTTCATGATTTTTGCGACGACGATTATCCGAACGCGTTCTGCGGTCGTCACACTGCGCACACTGGGCATTCAGATAGTGACCAGCGCACTGTTTATTCTGATCACCGGATTCTTGCTGTCTCTCGGACATTTCGATGCCTGGGTGAGCGGTAATTTTGCCATTTCGGATTACCAGAAATGGTACTACAACATGCCCAACAACAAGATATACTATTTCTATGAATTCGACTTTAACCGCTGGACAATACTCACGATAGTTCTGTTTGTATTCTATTTTGTACAACTGGTCAAAAACCGTGCCGACGACAAATCAATCGCCCGATACGGCGTTCTGTCATTTTGCTGTCTGACAACACTGGGTGCGACGACGGAATACCACTATTTCAGCGGCGGCGGTGCAGCACTGCGCGAAATCATGTGTCTGCTGCTGTATACAATCGCCGCATGCGAACTCTTATCTTTCCTCATCCGAAGATATAAGAAGAATCCCCGGAAATTCCTCAAGCCACTCTATACAACGCTCGCCATTATTATCGCAGCCACCGGTATCATTTCGGTCGGCGTCGTTTATGCCCGCGAACATCGTATCAAAACCAACGGCACTTACGTCGCTTCGCTCGATGCATACTTCAGGAATATGCTCGCCGATCTGCATATGACAAAGGAATTCCTCGACGAGCATCCCGGAAAACTGTTTTCCATGTATTCTTCTGCTGCCGAGGTGATGACCAGCCAGTTCCAGCCATCGGGAACAGATTACGTCATCCATGCCATGTCTGATTCATCACGTGCACACTATCTGGAAAGCATGGAACAATCCAATCCCGATTACGTCACAAGTATCATCGAACATTATACAGATTATGGCCTGTGGATTCGCAATGCCAACTGGTTTGTATATCGCGTGATTTACAAAAACTATCATATCGTTTTCCAGAACAGCTATGAATACTTCTGGAAACGCAATGAACCCGGGAAAGTCAATGTTCTGCCTGCAGACGGCAAAATCGCAGTCGATATACAAAAACAGGACGACACCAGTGTGCGCATCACGATTACCGCACCCGGCGTGGATTACGGCATTGCAGACGTCAAAATTGATTACAATATCGAAATTCGTCCGGGACTGCGCTCAAAGCTCATTACCAGCGCGATTCTTGGCGTGTATTCCAATGGTTCGGAAACCATCCAATACGACAAGCGCGGCACCTGGTGCCTGCGACCAAAATCTGTAGAATACATCCCGGTTGAAATCATCGATGGCAGAGGATCTGTCCTGCTCACCAGCTATCCGCTCGACAACACCATACTCCAGCTCAACTCGGTCACATGCGACGAAATACTGGATGCACCAAAGACGACCAATGCAGCATTCATGCAGTTGTTTAAAGCCATTGGTATCGCGTGAAAACGCAATAATTGCTCAATCCTGGTTCAGATACGATCGTCGTACAACGCACTAAAAAAGCCCCCGGCTGCATTTCACAACCGGGGGCTTTTTGGTATACAAGCCGCTAAAAAGCTTTATATCCTACGGCAATCGTTTTCCGAAAGTCAGCGCATCATCGCCTTCCTTATAGGTTGCCGTAATCGCGGCACCTTCGGGATAATTCTCAGCCAGAAGCAGCGTCGAGAGCGGCTCCTGAATGTAATCGATGATGGCCTTTTTGATCGGACGCGCACCGAATTCGGGCTGATAGCCCTGTTCGACCAGGAAATCCTCGGCCGGCTTGTCGATCTCAAGCGTGAGACCGCGGTTGTCGAGCAGCTTGTAAATGCGCTTCATCTGGAGGCCAAAGATTCTGCGGATATTGTCCTTGGTGAGCGAATTGAAGATGATCTTGCCATCGATACGGCCCAGGAATTCGGGACGGAAGTGATTTTCGAGGGCTTCCATGACCTTGGTCTTCATCATTTCGGGATCGGTGCGGATGTATTCCAGAATGAATTTCGCGCCCAGATTGCTCGTCATGACGATGATGGTGTTCTTGAAATCGACGACCTGTCCCTTGGAATCGGTGAGGCGGCCATCATCGAGCAGCTGCAGCAGAACGTTGAAAATATCGGGATGCGCCTTTTCGACTTCATCGAAAAGCACGACGGAATAGGGCTTTTCCATCACGGCATTGGTGAGCACACCGCCATCTTCGTGGCCGACATATCCGGGAGGCGCACCGATCAGCTTTGCAGCTGCATGCTTTTCCATATATTCACTCATGTCGAGGCGAACGATGGCACCTTCATCGTCGAACAGGAATTCGGCCAATGCTTTTGCCAATTCTGTTTTACCGACGCCCGAGGGCCCCAGGAAAATGAAGCTGCCGATGGGGCGATTGGGATCCTGGAGTCCGGTTCTGGATCGACGAACGGCCGAAGCAATGGCTTTTACCGCCTGATCCTGACCGATCACGCGTTTGCCCAGATTCTCTTCGATGGCGAGGAGTTTTTTGACTTCGTCCTCAAGCATCTTGGCGACGGGAATACCGGTCCAGGTAGCGATGGTTTCGGCGATTTCGTTGGGACCGACGGAATTCTTGACAATTCTTGGGCGGCCTTCGAGTTTTGCTTCGAGCGATTTGAGATTGGTGTTCAAATCGAGCAGCTTGCCATATCGAATGTTCTGCTCCCCAAGGATGTCACCGCGCTGGCGGTATTGTTCCATCTCAACATTGGCACGTTCGATGGCCGATTTAATCGCCGTGATTTCAGCAATGGCCTGTTTTTCTTCCTGCCACTGACGTTTGAAATTCTCGAGTTCGCTGGATTTCTGGACGAGTTCGGCTTCGAGTTCGGCGCGGCGCGCATTATTCTTTTCGGACGGCGTGCGGGCAAGCATTGAGATTTCGGTGCGCAGATCATTCATGCGATCGCGAATGATATCGCCGCCGGCAGGCATTGAATCGAGTTCCATACGCACTTTGCCCGCAGCCTCATCGATCAAATCGACAGCCTTATCGGGCAAATGACGCGTCGTGATATAGCGCTTGGACTGAGTGACTGCGGCCGCGACGGCTTCGTCCGTGATGGGCACACCATGATGGACCTCGAAAATCTGCTTAATTCCAAGCAGCATCTGTGTCGCATTTTCAACCGTGGGCTCCTCGAGCGTGAACGGATGGAACAGCGGCGCACAAAGCGGCTGGTCTTCGAATGCTTTTTTCTGATCCTTGTCGCTTGCAGCCGTAATCACGAGCAAATCGCCGCGCGACAGATACTTCGACAGCACCGCGACCAAATCGCTGGATCGGCGGCCATACGCAAACAGCCGTGGAATATAAAGGATGACGCGACCCTTGGCATTGGTGATTTCGTTCATGAGGATTTTGAAGCATTCCTCATAGCCGCTGCGGAAATCGTCGCCCCCAAACACCGTTGTCGAATCGAGTTTGAGCAGCGACACGTTTTTAAACCGGTCGGGCACTTCACCGCGCACAATTCTCTGAGCCAATCCCATCACCAGCGTATTCTTGCCGATGCCGGGTTCACCGACGATCACCGGATTGTTCTTGGTTCTGCGCATCAAAATCTGAATCATGCGACGGATTTCGAGGTCACGTTCAAGACAAGGTTTCAGGCGGCCCTGAGTTGCCAGAAGTGTCCAGTCGGTCGTGAGTTTCTGCACATTGGGCAAATTACCCGAAAGCGGCCGCCACATCTGGGGCATCTGCTGATTTGCCTGAGCCGCGACAGGTGCCGCAGCTGCTGCACCGCCGCCATAAACCGGCTGATTCTGCGCTGGCTGGCTGTAATTATAGTTGCTGGCATTATAGGCATTGGGCGCGCTGCTCAATGCGTTATAGGCATTGGGCGCATTATTCGGCGCATTGAAGTTATTCGGCGCATTGAAGTTATTCGGCGCATTGAAGTTCATCGCCGGCGAACCAAACGCGGTCTGCGAAGCGCCGTAACCCTGGCTGAATGGCGAGAATCCTGTATTTGCGGGTTCCGGCTGGGCACCGATGCGCAGCATCGCACCCTGAATCGACAGCGCAGTCATATTCATCGAACGCAGCATCACGGATGCACTGCCCGACGGCACTCGCGTCACGCCCGCAATAAAATCATAGGTTTCTGCATATGTTCTCGCATTGCTCTGGGCGTTTTCGAATGCATACTGCAAAGCCTGCTCGAGCTTGCTGCCAGCGGTTGCCGGATTCGTCTTGTACGACTTGGGAAATCCTTCAACCTCGCGTTCCAGACGGCGAATCAGATAGTTGATATCCATACCGGTATCGCGGAAAAGGCGCGACACATTGCCGTCGACGGCCAGCAGACTGAGCAGAACATGTTCAATTTCAACGCTTTCCTGCTTATTCTTTTGTGCAAGGTTCTGTGCATCCTTGAGTGCGGCACAGAGCGCAGAACTCATCTGGTTATCCAAAATCATCCGTTATTCTCTCCCGAATTGCGAGTACAACATGCCCGGGCGTATTGGCGCAGCCAATAGCACGGGCCGCCGGGCGTATGGCGTGCACGCCATAGCCCGCGCAAAAAAACATACAAAAATTATACGCGTATTCCCGCCGTATATCAATCAATCCGCGCTGCCGGACGGCGTATTTTTGGACGAACGAACGATAAAGTACAGCAGCATACCCACCGCGATGGTGCCAGCGCCGACAAAAGCCACGGTCGGGCGCTCCATGAACGTGAAGACAACCATCCACAGCGACAGCAACAGAAATATCACCGGCGTCACAGGATAACCCCAGCATTTATAGGGGCGAATCATGTTCGGGCGTTTGCGGCGCATCACGAACACGCCGACGACAGTCAGCGCCGTCGATATCGACAGCGTGAATCCCATATAAGTAATGAGCTCATCAAACCGTGCGGTCATGAGCATGCCAATCGCGATGACGGCCTGCAGCGCGATCGCCCAGAATGGCCCGGAATTGCCCTTGCGCTTCGTCAAAAAGCGAAATGCGCGATAATCCTCGCCCATGCTCTGATAGATGCGCGGACCCGCCATAATCATGGCCGACAGCGAGCTGAGCAGCAAAAAAGCGATGACAAGCGAAAACGCGTTGCCAATCCCCGCGCCAAACAGCGCTTTTGCCGCAACCGCACCAATCACCGTGTTGCCGTTTTCACCGTTGTTCTGGAGCGCCGCATGCAGTTCGCTCACAGGCGCCGAAATCAGAAAAACCGTGTTCAGCGCGAGGTAAATCAGCGTCACCAGCCCCGTACCAAGTGCAAGCGCCTTGGGCAGCGCTTTCGACGGATTCTTGATTTCACCCGCAATATAAACCGACCCGTTCCAGCCCGTATACGCGTAAGTGACCAGCATCAGGCCCGTCGCAAACCCCGGCGACAGAATCTGCGAAGCCGTCTGCGAGGCCGAGTGGTTGGCGAGCTGGGAAAAATCGCCAAGATAGATGCCGCCCGCGATAAATCCGGTCACCAGCAGCACCTTCACCACCGTCAAAAAATTCTGCACCGCGCTGCCAAACGTCACCTTCACACCGTGCACCACCGACAACAGCACAATCACCAGAAACGCCAGCCAGAACTTGCTGAAAACCGGCACCGCCTGACCGACATATTCGCTGAACACAATCGCTGTCGACGCAATCGGCGCTGAAAATCCCACGATGAGCGATATCCACCCCGCCACGAATCCAATCGCCGGGTGAAAAACTTTCGACAAAATCTGATACTCGCCGCCGTTTCGCGGATACATCGACACGAGCTCGGCATACGAAATCGCGCCAAAAAACGCCGCAATACCGCCAATCAGCCACGCAATCAGAATCGTCCAAATCGACGACGACGAATGATCCAAAACATCGAACAGCATGCCCGATGTTGTAAACACGCCCGTCCCGACCATGCTCGCCACGACGATCATCATCGCCGAAAACCCGGTCAGCACGCGCTTTGGCTCCTGCTCTACGGCAAGCGCATAGTCGCCCGAAACGCACTCTTCGGGTGTCGGGATTTCACGCGCTCGCCCTGCTCCCGACATCTCTGTATTTTCTGCTTCCACGCAAGCAATCCTCAATAAAATCGGCACCTGGCCGAGATGATACGCCTCTGTCACACCGGACAGATCGGCGCAACGGTTTAGCCCGAATCCGTCGCATATTCAAGTTTTACCATCATCTATTTGTATGTATTTTTGGGGGATGGCCGCGCTATCTGCGATACGCGCGGCCGGCGCGGCTATCTGCGATACGCCGCGCCACTATCTGTGCCACCCCTTCTCCAAATATCACCGTTTTTTTGGCTCAGCTTAACGATCGTAGATATGAAAAAAAGTTGTCTGCTTTGCGGCCACGAGCGATGAGCAATGAACCACGAGTGCTCATTGGCAAACTCGACGCTCGATGCTCGGCACTCTTCGACAGTATCTCGCACATATCGGGGTAAAGCTGTATCCACACTGGTTAAACATAGCCTTTTTTTTTCGTTTCCATCGCCCCCCGGATGCTGTAGATTGCCCGCCTGCGCGGTAATTGGCGCATCATGCCGGCATTCATGCCGATCCTGTTATATCAAGTGGAGATAATGCAATGGCTGTAGGCCGTAACGAAAAATGCCCATGCGGCAGCGGAAAAAAATACAAGAATTGCTGTCTGCAAAAAGACCTCGAAGCACAAAAACACCAGGAACCCGTTGAGGAACCTTTTGAAGAGAACCCAGCCCCCGGATTTGCGACCTGGAAACTGTTCCTCATCATCACGGCCATCCTTGGTGCAATCGCGCTGTTCATCGCGTTTGTGCTCGATTTCCCGCGCGCTGCAGGTTCTTTTTTTGGCTGCGGCATGCTCGTGCTCATCGTCTATTCGGCGTTTCGCAATGAGCCAACGGTGCGCAAAAATCCCGGAGATGCCGGCAATATCGATTTTGGCAACCGACAGGGCATTCAGCCGGTGAAAAAAAACAAGTAAATCTGGTGCTGTCTTCCAAATGTGAGTGTGGAATGCTTATACCTTATGGCCTATAGCTTATAAAGGTGATTGGATTACCCCAGGATTCAGGCCATAAGCCATAAGCCATAGGCCAGTACCGCAGGATGCTTTGGGTAGAGATGAATGACCGCGATTGGGAACAAACCATGACCTACACCATATCCAGACTCCTGTTTCGTGGCGAGGGACTGGCAGTTAGCGACGAAGACAGCCACAAAATCCGCATCGCCAATGTATTGCCAGGAGAAGTCGTATCTGCCTCCGAACCGCAGCCAGACGAGACGGATAAGCATGCGCGCCGCAGATTTGCAGTATTGAACAAAGCCATTCAGCCTTCGCCGGATCGTTGTGAAGCTGTGTGCGCGCACTGGCGCGCATGTCCGGCCTGCCAGTTTCAGTGCATGCATTATCGCGCACAAACACAATTCAAAAAGGAGAACTGGATTCGGCTTTTGCAGAAGTTTTGCACGCTTCCTGAACAGATTGGCTTTTTGCCCGCAATCCGGCAAATTGCCTATCGCTGCCGCGCCGAAGCACTCGTTTTGAGCCGTACCCTCGGTATCACCGCTCGCCCGGAATTGCTGGCCATTCTTGATGGCAGCAAGGACTGCTCTGCTATCGCCGGTGATGAACGGATTATCCCGCTGCAATCCTGTGTGCTGCAGGTTCCGGAACTCAACGATTTGATCACCATAGTTCAGGAACATCTCGCGGATTTCAACCTGCCGCAGAATCTGCGCATCAGCTTCGAAGCCCGCGATTTGCCCGAAAACGAAATCAATCGCCGGATTGTATTGTATCCACAGCCAGAATTTGCCGAATGCACACGGAAAGCAGGTTTAATGATTGTGCAGATGTTCGGCATTCCCGTGATTTTACAGGTGCTTCCGCCTCATGGATCCCATGTGTACCCCAAACCCGAAGCACTGTCGCAAACCCCGTGGTATGGCTACGATACCGACGACTGCGGTCATGTTCTGTATGCGCTCAAAGGCGCGTGGACTCCGGTAAATCCAGACAATGCCCATCTGATCCGACAGACCATCGGGCAGATTGCAAAGGATCTGCCGGCAGGAAAAGTCCTGGAAATCGGGTGCGGATGCGGTACGCATACCAGTCTGTTTAAAGACCATGATTATACCGGCATCGATGCTTCGTGGCCGGCGATTCAGTCGGCACAATACAATGCCGCACAATACAATTGGCAGGATACCAATTTCTATACGGATACCGCCGATCACTATCTGGTCAAAAGATACTATGCGGGACGGCGGGCAGATATCATTCTGATGCACAGCAACCGCCTGCCCTATTCACAACAGGTCGCTGAATACTGCAAAAAATTCGGCGCACACCACATCATTATCGTGTCGCCGACCGCATTTGCCCTTGCCCGCGAATGCCAGTATTTCGAGCAGCTGGGCTATCAAATCCGGTCGCTCACGCTTTGCGATACCATGCCATACACCTATCACATGATGGGCGTATCACATCTGGTTCTGGTCTGATCCGGTTTCGCATTGCTGCATTTTGGCCATCAGCTGTCCGCATGCACCGCCGACCTGCACGCCACGCGCCACGCGCAGCGTCACAAAACAACCGTTATCCTGCAGCCACGATATAAACCGCTGGATACCATTGGAATCTGGGGTATGGAACTGGTCATGCGGTGTTTCGTTATAGGGAATGATGTTGATATTGTGCGGCAAATCGCGGGCAAATTCAGCCAGACGCCGCGCATCGTCTTCGGTATCATTCACATCCCTCAGCAACACATACTCGATGAGCAGTTTTTCGTGTGACCGATAGGGCCATTTCAAAAGCGCTTCGTGGATTGCAGCAAGCGGAAACCTGCGGTTGACAGGCATCAGCTTTGATCGCAGTTCATCGGTTGTCGCATGCAGACTGATGGCGAGGTTAGGACGATAGGGAGAATCGCAAAGTTTCGGGAGTTCAGAAAGCACACCGCAAGTCGACAGCGTCATGCGGACAGGCGCGATATTCAATCCATCGGGATGCGCCATAATCTCAATTGCTTTGAGCACATTCGCCGTATTCATCAGCGCTTCGCCCATGCCCATAAAGACAAGATTGATTTCGTGCGTTTTATGGGGCCCAAGAATATCGCAAGAAAGGCTCACTTGCTGAACGATTTCGGCGGCTGTGAGATTGCGGCGAAATCCCAGCGTCGCAGTGGCGCAAAAAGCGCAGTTCATGGCGCATCCCACCTGAGTCGATAAGCACAGCGTCACGCGCGGCGATTTGATAAACCTCGGCATGTGAATCGTTTCGATACGCGCCCCATCACACAGCTCAAAGATAATCCGCGTCGTATCGTCATCTGCGTGGATTTGCTGCACAACCCGCATCTGACTGCAATCATAGCGGGTATTGAGCAGCATCATGCCGCTGTGACCAATGCTTCGGGATTTCACGCGGGCATCCCAGGGTCGTTGGATGGCACGGAACAGATGTTTTCCACCGGCACGGGTCGGCAATGATTCGAGTTCATCGGGCAGCGCTTCCCAAATCGACGGATTCTTCTGCAGTTCTACCGCAATATCGCTCAAAAAGGCGCGATCCGCCTGTGTCCATTCGAGGTTTTCGGCCTGTTCCATCGTCAGCCAGGCCGTCCCGGAATGCTCGAGACTTTCAAAATTCTCGCTTTCGAGCAGCGTCCGGTACAGATGCACGTGAATGTCGAGATCGGGCATTTCAGTCGTGCGCATCTGAACGAATTCCACCGGATGCGCATCCATTCTCAATTCTTCATACAGCTCACGCCGCAGGGCTTCGGCCGGCGTCTCGCCGGGTTCAATTTTGCCGCCCGGGAACTCCCAGCATCCGGCATGGGATTTATTCGGCCCACGGCGGGCGGCAAAGAATAAGCCATCCTTGATGATTAAAGCTGCGACGACTTCGATATAGCGTTTATCTGACATTGAACACAATTTCGTTTATGACTCAGCCTGGACTCTGGAATGGGCTGGCAAGAGCAGGAAAAACATTCGAGGACTTTGGTCCAGTCGGCGCGGACGCGTCAGGCAGACAAACCGCCCGTCCCTCGAAACCCATCGGTTCAGGTGCTGGAGCAACCCGCTTTTGTCCACATAGATTTCTGATAATACGCAATCGTTGAAGATCGATTTGCCCGGGTTCAGATACACGCCCACGATAACCTCCTTTGCCCGCCAACATCGTTTTTGTGAAGCGGCTTGGCGAAGTACGCAAGGCATCATAACACGGTGGAACAAAAATGGCGAGCCTATCGCCCTGCGGGCGATACGGCACGCGTTTCGGCCTATCTCGCCTTGAGAGACGTGTCACGACACGTCTCTACAAGGCTCGATACGGCCTCCTTGGGCGCGCTACCTACGGTACGCGCGCCCAACATTTTTCATTCCTCCAAATTCATCGTCTGAACGATGCTGCGCTTAGCAAAGAACGCAATGGCCACGCCGACGACCTGCTCAAACCCCTCGGCGAGCAACTCCGCACCGTAGGCCTTGTCTTGGATTTGTTGGACGGCAAGCGCAAGATCGCGCTTCATCGCGACAAGATTGTCCGAATATTTAAATTCAAAAACGATGGCGCGGGCATTGTTGTAATCGCGCAATATCATATCGGGCCGCCCGTTGCCGCTCTCGCGGTTAGACTTGATTTCCACGTCGGCGATGCACGAAAGGATGCCCGTCATGATGCCGTGATAAAACGATTCTTTTTGGTCGTAATAGCTGATCGTCGAAACGAGCAGGTTGTTGATGTACTTTGCGACTTTTGGCGCATTGCAGTCCCATAAGTCCTGATAAAACGCGGGGAGGTCGTTTTTTCGGATATTCTCGTTTAAAAATTGTGTAATGAAGGTAGGGAAAATAGCCCAGACTTCACGATTCACGATTTTGAGTTCTGCAAATATCTTTTCGTCTGCGTCTTTATAGGTTCTGATGGATTTCAGATATCCGGCATAGAGCAAAAACGTCCAAATTACATCGGGAAGATGATCCAAATCGCGGTATGTGATAAATTCATAAATCGGCTTTTCTACCGTTTTTCCTGCGAGCAATGTTTCCACGTCGCTACGATACTCTGGGTGCTTGCGAATCACTTCATTCACGATGGCGTTTCCGCTTGAATTACTCCAGTAGCAGCGAAACGGTCCGATGGATGAAGGGGGTAATCCTTTCTGAACACCGCATTTCTCATCCAGAATTGCACGGAGGCATAGCACGAGACAATAGGGATTGAATACGTGATTTTCACCAAATTGATAACCGTCATACCAATTTTCGATTTCGGGGTATTGATCGTCGAGCTCATAATAATGGAGCATATCACGGACTTCCTCGTGATCAAAACCGAAATATTCTTTGTCTTCATAATTCAAAATAGAATGCACGACGGGATTATTAAATCCCGTAAAAATCGACTCCTTCGAAATGCGCAGACATCCCGTGAGCAGGGCTTTGGTAAAATTGCCGTTCGTCTTGAGCGCCGCGCCAAGCATCGAACGCATGATGGGCAAAACCTTTTCGTAGTAGCCGTATTTGTGTGCCCACTGCAGCGGCGTATCGTATTCGTCGATCAGGATAATCGGCTTGACGCCCGTATCGCGGTAAATCCACTCCGCAAGGTTGACAAAAGCGTTTGCTGCATCCTCCACACTTAGTGTTCTGCTCAAAAGATGCTGAAACAGCTTGATTTCATCCTTATCCAGGTTTTTGCTCTTACTTAAGTAATCATGTCGGCGAGCAGCGATGGACAGCGTACCTTTCATCCACAAAGAGAAATCCTCGAAATTGACTTGGTTGCAGTCCTTGAGCGAGTACCAGATGACTGGATACTTTCCCATCTGCTCAAGAATTTTGGGTTCCGCGTCGAGGATTTTTCGACCCTCGAAAAAGGGGCGTTTGTCGATGAGATTTCCGTCGCGATCGTACTCCTTCTCGAAAAAAGCACGGACTATCGAGAGCATGAGCGTCTTGCCGAACCGCCGCGGTCGCGTGTACATGACGACCTGATTGCCATCCCGCCAAAACTCGCGGATAAACCACGTCTTGTCGACGTAGTACACGCCGCGCTCGACAAAGTCACGGTAATCTTCCAGCGTGGCTCCTGTCTTGAGCTTTGTTTCCCTGAGTTGTATCCAGTCCGTCATGCCGTCATCTCCTCTCGTGAACCAACCGCAGGGGTTACCCAGTGATCCAGCCCCGTTTTGCCTGTCCACCATAGCACAAGTGCTGTGAAATAGCGAGAAAGTGTTTACCCCCAAGTCGTCATTGTATTATCATGCACGAGATTGTTCTCGTCTTAGGGAGTATCAAGAACCGATCCTGCTGGAGATATCCATGTCGTTTTTCAAACCGTGTTGTTTTGCTTTGCTGTGCGCCGCCATGCTTACGCACGCGTGCTCTACCACACCTCAACCCGCAGTCGAGTCGCCCGTCGCTTCAGCAACTGCTTGTGATGGTGCCGTTTTTCAGGAAAAATGCGTCCACAAAGGCGACATCGTGACTTTCGGCAACTATCCCCAGGCCGCCGAAACGCCCGAACCAATCGAGTGGATCGTGCTCGACATTGATGCCTCGAAAGGCCAAATCCTGTTCTTGAGCAAGTACGTGCTCGACGCCAAACCCTACCATACCGAATACGCTCCTACCACGTGGGAGAACAGCACGCTGCGCTCGTGGCTCAACGACACCTTCAAGACCACGGCATTCACGTCGAGCGAGCAACAGCAAATCGCCCTGACCCCCATCGAAAACCCCAACAACCCCCATTTAGACAGCACGAATGGCGGCATTGCCACGAATGACTACTTTTTTTTGCTCTCGGTTGCGGATGCCGCGAACCAAACCGAACGTGTAGCAGGCAGCGGCAAGTATTTCAGCAGCGATGAGGAACGACAGGCGGATGCCACTCGTTATGCCGTTCAAAATGGTGTTGGTGTGGTTGGCTCCGAGTCTCATGAATATTCAGATGATGGAACATGCACGGATATTCACTGTTTCGCAGTCTGGTGGATCCGGTGGCCGGACGACATGGTTGTCGGCGCTGCCGTTGTAGACGGCGGCGGCAGCATCCGCCGCGCTGGTCTCCTCCTTGTCATCAA
>CAMKRB010000033.1 GCA_946415045.1 uncultured Myxococcales bacterium | reverse complement strand
GTCCTGAATCCGGTTTTCATCCTTGTCAAAGTCCTGAATCCGGTTTTCATCCTTGTCAAAGTCCTGAATCCGGTTTTCATCCTTGCCAAAGTCCTGAATCCGGTTTTCATCCTTGCCAATGGCCTGAATCCGGTTTTCATCCTTGTCAAAGGTCTGAATCCGGTTTTCATCCTTGTCAAAGTCCTGAATCCGGTTTTCATCCTTGTCAAAGTCCTGAATCCGGTTTTCATCCTTGCCAAAGTCCTGAATCCGGTTTTCATCCTTGCCAAAGGTCTGAATCCGGTTTTCATCCTTGCCAATGGCCTGAATGGCGGCCTGGATATGGTGAATTTCAGGAAAATAGATGCGCATACCCGGCTGCAGATTTTCGGGCTGTCGGATTTGCGGATTTTGTCTCAGAATCAGTCGGTAATCTCCTTCAGAACCATAGGCTTTTTGCACCAACTGTGACAATCTGTCGCCAGGACAAATCACATACGTATGTCCGGAACATGGCTGAGGCGTATCATGTTCATCTTCCAGGGAAAAATCGACTGAATTCCAGGATTTTTCGGCTGCTCCATCGCCCAAAAACTGTGTCTCATCGTAATAACGGTGATCGACAAATCCAGAGCCGCGCATCACAGTTGACAGGCGATTCTGCCAGTGTGCTGCGATATGACCATGCATGCGCGAAATCACTTCATCTGCCAGTGACACGCACTTCTGCGATTCGCTGGCTTGCTTTTCAAGCTCTCCTGTGATTTCGTCGGGCGCCAGCATGTCCAGATCGAAAAGCATTGCAAATCCGCGCAAAGACTGGATTCCTGAGTTCTTCGCGTGGTTTCGCGCTGTCTTGAAGCGTTCGCCGGCAACCAGGTCGATCTGCGCTGCCCGTGCTGTTGGTTCTTTTCCAAGCCTGTTAAACCGCGATTGCCATGTGTCCGACATGCTGTAGACTTTGCGCGACAATACCGGGTCAAATCGCAATATCATCTGCGACTGCATATACTGCTCAAGACTCGTCTGACCACCTTGCACCGCTTCGATGAAACTGTCACTGTCCTCGGCAAAATGACGCGAAATCACATCGGAATTCTGTCCCGATTCTGTTAGCCGTGAAAAAAAACGTAACAGCGAACCGTCTTTCAGACCAAGGCCAAGACCATATTTCAAATCTGCATCACGATCTGCTGTGATTGCACCAAAATTTTCTGTTCCGGTCACGCCATCCAGAAAATTATGCATGGAAAAAAGCCGGCGCGCCAAAGCCTCGTGTGATTCTGTCAGCGTAGGCTGAGGAGCCAGTAAATCCGCTAAAATAGCCGCGTCCTGTGCCAGTTTTCCTGCCAGCTCATCAAAAGGTTCCAAATCGTGCAAGATCGATTGGATTTCGGATATCTGCTGTAATGCAGCCCCCCATGAAGTCGCCAGTCCCGAATGGTGCCCCTGCGCCTGACATAGCTGCTCTATACCCTGCAGCCGGTGAATCAACTGCCAGCATTGCGAATCAATCAGTCGTATGCGCACACGCTCAAAAAGCACATGGATCGCACTGAAAAATTGCTGAAGCTCTGCATCGGATAAGGAATTCACAATCACACCTCAAAAAACACCCTAACATTATTTATCACATTTCGACGCTCTCCGTGAACGGTTATATGCACCCCTTTTCGCGCAATTTTGTGATGCCGTGCTATTTCGCTGCGCTCAATACGCTCAGCTGCCGTGCTATTTCGCTGCGCTCAATACGCCCGGCAACGGTTTGTGGTATGGTTAAGAGTGTGTGATAGTGTGCCACATGTAGTTTTAAGCAAATTCACCCGCTATTCGCCGGGCCCCGCCCCCGCCACCACCTCCTGCATTTTACCGCAGACGGCACAGAGCTCGCCAACCACCCATTGTTGGCCATTTCAGACCGGATGTGGGCGTTTGGATTGCGATTTGAAATCTGCGCCTTGGCGTCAATCTGTCCGCTGTTATGCTGTAATCGTCATCACAGCAAACGGTGTTTCCTCGTCAGGGATAAAGACAGATGCTATGTAAAACGGTTTCGACCGTTAACGTTTGACGAGGGGAATCATCTTGTGCCTCCGTGTCTGAGTAAGGTTGCCTGGACCTGCAGACAAGCCGGAGCAATGTCTGCAATGACTATATGTGGCAATTGAAACAGAATCGGCCAAAAAAAATGCAAGGTGTGAAAAAAAAAACGAAACAGCCGGAATGAACGCAGAATGTCGAAGGAGGATAACAATCCGACACGCCTGAAAGGCGTCACTGCCAGAGCCCCGTAAAGTGCGATACAGTTTAACCGTGGGTGAAACCCACGGACAGACTCGCGAACAACCTGGGTCTGATAAGAACAGCGCGAGCTTCGTACACAGCCCAAAAAAAATGCAAAGCATGAAAAAAAATCTTGACGGATATTATCAGGACGCGTATAAGCCCGCTCGCACTTGATGAGAGTGCCCTTCCGAGATCGTTTAATGGCAGGACGACGGGTTCTGGCCCCGTTAATCTAGGTTCGAATCCTGGTCTCGGAATTTGATCATCTCGTGCATTTATCACCTGATCCGAGATCGTTTAATGGCAGGACGACGGGTTCTGGCCCCGTTAATCTAGGTTCGAATCCTGGTCTCGGAATTTGGCGAGTTCGTCTAGTGGCCTAGGACGCTGGCCTCTCACGTCGGTAACACGGGTTCGAATCCCGTACTCGCTGCTAAATCGGCCTTCGCATGAAGGTCGATTTTTTTTTGTTCTTTCGAAACTGAAGAATTTAACGCACCTTTATGGATAATAGATTCGGCACTGCGTATATCTCTCAACGTTTGCCTATACAGTCAAGTTTAAGCGAAATGGGGGTGGGGCCCCATTTCGTTCCTTGCAGGTTATGGCAGACTGTATGCATATAGTAGAATCCAAACATTATTGTGGATTCCAAAGGGCTTAGCCCTTTGGCGGGGTCTGGGGCAGAGCCCCAGAAATGCCTTTACCACACATTTCCGGAGTTTCGCGATGATTCACTCAAATGTCCATGCATTCCAATGGAATGCCGATACCCAATGCCTGGAAGTGATTGATCAGCTCGCTTTGCCTGATATCGAGCGCTTCGTATCACTCAAAACTGTGGCCGATGTCGCCGATGCAATCACCGGGATGCTCGTTCGCGGCGCGCCCGCAATCGGCATCGTCGCTGCTTATGGCATCTATTATTCCGCCAGAAAATACTGGGATGAGCCCAATAAGCTTGAGCTGATTCAGCGCGACAAAAACACGCTCGCCGAAACCAGACCAACCGCTGTGAATCTGTTCTGGGCCCTCGAACGCATGATGCACTGCGTAAACGCGCATATCGCTGACAGAACACCCGATGCCATCCTGGCCGAAGCGAAAAACATCTGGGACGAAGACCTCGCCATGAATCTCGCCTTGTCAGAGCACGGTGCCGATGAAATCGGAAACGTCCGAAATATCCTCACACATTGTAATGCCGGTGCATTGGCAACCGGTGGCCTCGGAACTGCACTTGGCGTGATTCGCGCCATCGATGCCCGCAAAAAAGCCAAAGGCGAATCCCTCCACGTCTGGGTCGACGAAACCCGCCCATACCTTCAGGGCGCCCGCCTCACCAGCTGGGAACTCATGAAAGACGACATCGATTGCACACTGATTACAGACAACATGTCTGCCTACTTGATGAAACAAGGCCTCGTCGATGCCATCGTCCTCGGTGCCGACAGAATCGCCGCAAACTACGACGTCGCCAACAAAATCGGCACATACGCACTGGCCATTCTCGCAAACTACCATCATATCCCGTTCTACAGTGCCGCTCCGACCTCAACTTTTGACCCATCCATCCAAACCGGCAACGATATTGTCATCGAAGAACGTTCCGACCGCGAAGTCGTATTCGTCAAGGGTAACCGCATCGCGCCCGAAAATGTCAAAGTGCGCCATCCCGCATTCGATGTCACGCCGCACGAGCTCATCACCGGCATCATCACCCCAAATGGCGTCATTCGACCAAATCAAGCATAGCATTGGAAATCCATGATGCACAGAGAGGAAGCGCCGTATGCCGCAGGCATAGGCGCGACCGCGAACCGTATGCCGCAGGCATAGGCGAGCGCCATCACGATAAATCAAAGGCTGGTGACGAAAACTGCGCTTGAAACATTTTAATCCTGGCGTTAAAAAGTGCGGCGGGGGAACGCTTTTTATTCGCTTTAAAAAGGATCAAAATGAAAGTCGAAGGCAGAAGAGAGAGTTCAAATATTCGTGACAATCGTGGCGGCGTATCCAAGAAAGCCGCTGCTGCTGGTGGCGGTGGCGTGGCTGTTATCGCGTTGCTCATCTATTTTTTAACCGGACAGAATGTCGCACCGCAGCTGGCTCAGCAACAGGCTCAACCACAGCAATGCGCAGGTGCCGAGTGCCAGCTTGATGCCCAGGCTGCCGACAGCAATACCAAGGGCTATGCGTATCAGACCGGCGAATTCAAGAATGAAGGCGAGCTTAAAAAATTCGTCTCCGTCATCCTCGCAAGCACCGAAGACGTTTGGCACCAGGTGTTTAAAACGAATAGTCTGCAATACCACGAGCCATCGCTCACCCTGTTTTCGGATGCTGTGGATACTGGCTGCGGACACGCCGATTACAACGCAGGTCCATTTTATTGCTCCGCCGACAAAAGCGTCTACATCGACCTGAACTTTTTGGCCGATATGACCAAAACCCTCGGCGCCGGCGGCGATTTCGCCTATGCATACGTCATCGCACACGAAGTCGGTCACCACGTACAGAATGAACTCGGTTACCTCGTCAAATATGGTTCGCAGGAACAAATGCTGCGCAAATCCGGCAAAGAAACCGAAGCCAATCTCATCTCCGTACAGACCGAGCTTCAGGCCGATTGCTTTGCTGGCGTCTGGGCATATCACGAAGGCAAAAAGTATAAATCCATTTCCGATGCCGATATCGAAAAAGGTATCAAAGCCGCTGCCGCCGTTGGCGACGACAAACTCGGCGTCAAACGGCGCGAGAATTTCGGCCACGGATCATCGCAGATGCGCATGAAATGGCTCAAACGCGGCCTCACTTCCGGCGATATCAACAGATGCGATACTCGCCAGTATACTCTGGATCAACTGCAGAATATTTAAATGAATGAATTTCCGGGTGCACTGCAGGTGCGCCCGGTAAGTCGAATCGCCACAACACACGCCCGGAAGACGCTTTTTTGGGGCTATGTTTAGCGAGCGTGGATATGAAAATACAAAGTCGTTTGCTTTAAAACCGTGAGTAGCGAGCGTTGAGCGACGAGTGATCAATAGCAAACTCGATGCTCTGCACTCAATGCTCTTTGCCGTAGAGCATCTGGATTGATTCATATCCATTGTGCTTAAACATAGCCTTATTTTTTAGTTAGTCTGTTTCGACGATGGTCTCATCAGAATCGCAGTTGAGGGCAGCATTGTCATCCGGGATACCGCTGCAGTTGTCGTCGATCTGGTTGCCGTAGCAATCGATGCGTCCGGGATGAATCAGTTCGGGGTGATCGGTATCGCACATGTACAGGTTGTCGCAACAGTCCAGAATGGCATCCCCGGCCTCATTGCAAATCGCGTAACCGTCGCCGTCGTCATCCTGCTGCGCATCGGGATTGCCGTCGCAGTCCAAATCCAGATGCGGACGCAGCGGATCGCAGAGATAGTCGTAGCTTGGCAGAATTTGTCCCTCGCAGTTCATCTCGTCCCAATAGACGCCGCCATTGGGTACAGTCACGCAGACCGATTGGCCAGCCTTGCATTCGCCGACATTATTCGTTTTATACGAGCCGAAATAGCAATCGTGTTTCTGGCCCGGTTCGCATGCGCATTCGCCATATGTCTCACATACGCCGTCCCTGTCGCAGTCCAGGTAGCCGTCATTGCAGATGCATTCACCGTTTTCACAAGTTTCGTGCCGTCCGCATGCATGACCGCACCTGCCGCAATGCAGGCTGGAGGTTTGCAAGTCGGCATTTTCGCAGGTAGTGGCACTCGTCGCCTGATTCCCGGTTCCCGGCTGTCCTGGTGAACTCTGTTCGTCGCTTTGTGCGTCCGTCAGCGCATGTGTCTGCATCTGATTGCTGCCGATGGCATTTGCACCGAACGAATTATCCTCGCCACATGCACACAAAACCGCTGCACAAATAGCCAGAAATGTTCCCAGAAATCTTTTCTTCGACATAAGAAAACCCCAACAAAATCAACATTTTTTGGCCTTCAGGCCAAACGCACTAATTATAGCATATCGCAATAAGCAATTCCAATTGATACTTAAAATGTGTATGGGTGGTGCATATGTGCGCATGCTATGGGCTGACGCCCATACGCATTGCGGGCGCGTCTATTGCCTGTGGCAATACGCCGCGCCTTTCATTTTGCATCTTTTAGTCACTTGATGAAGGATTTCAAATGACAAAGAAATTCTGTGTCCTGACAATTGTGATGTTGCTGGTCGTGGGATGTGCTCCCAAAACGCCCGCAAATTCTGAACAATCCCAACCGCAGACGGATCCCAAATCCGGGCAGGATCGCGCTGCATCCACGATCCCGCAGGCCGAAGCGGTTTCCAGGCCGTTTGTGTTTAAGGTCGATCTCGACCAGCTCCATGCGCAGAAATCATGTGATGAAGAGACCGGTAAATGCAGGTCATTCAGCGAACTTGGCCTGTCATCTGAAATCAAAATATATGTTCGGGATGATGCTGGTTCTGTGAATTATGATATCGACTGCGATGGCGATAACACGTTTGAACAGACCGGTCTGACCAAAAGCACGTCGTGTAAATATGCGCAGAAATCCGGGCAATTCCGGATTCAGATGCGTGGCGAGATTCCCGGAATGGTATTGTGTGGAGACGATGAAACCGAGCAGGATTATGGGTTTTCGAATCACCTGGCGGTGATTTCGATCGAGCAGTGGGGAGATATTCACTGGAAAACGATGAACAGCTTTGCACAGAATTGCCAGAATCTCACGATCCCGGCCAAAGATGCGCCGATTCTGGATGAAGTGACCGATATGTCGGCCATGTTTATGGGGGCTTTGCATTTCAATCAGCCCATCGGTCACTGGGATATTTCACACACCACGAATCTGGCACGCATGTTTACTGCTGCGTTTGAATTCAATCAGCCGCTGGACAAGTGGGATACATCTCATGTCACGGATATGTCCAACATGTTCATGCTGTGCCGGGCGTTCAATCAGCCGATTGGAAACTGGGATGTATCGCATGTGACGGATATGTCGGGGCTATTCAGCGAGGCGAGCGAATTTAACCAGCCGCTTGAAAAGTGGGATGTGTCGCATGTGACCAGTATGGATGGGATGTTTCGCGGGGCATCGTCATTTAATCAGCCCCTGAACACCTGGGATGTGTCGCATGTGACCAACATGCAGGGGATGTTCAATCGGGCGGCGGCGTTCAGCCAGCCGCTGGATAAATGGGATGTATCGGCTGTTAAATATATGAATGCAATGTTCTGGGGCGCGAAATCATTCGGTGAAAATATCGATGGCTGGAATGTTTCGGCGGTGCAGAATATGGGCGGCATGTTCCAGGATTCCGGCCGAGCGGCATTGCCGGTGTGGTTTCACGCAGAATCGGGACAGTGATTTTGGGAGATGGTCGACGGTTTGAGCGTGCAATTCAGACAGATCACAAAATTGATTTTTTTTGTTGACAGAAAAAAAAAGAGCGTATATAAGACGCGCCGTTCTGACAACGGGTGACTGGGTCAGAACAGCCAGAGATGGCTTATGAATCCAACAGGTTGGGGTCGTAGAGCGGAGTGATGAAATAGGCACTTATCAAAGGTCGAATCTGATGGGTTCACCCAAGTCCTCGTCGTCTAGAGGCCCAGGACAGAGGCCTTTCACGCCTCCGACGCGAGTTCGAATCTCGCCGAGGACATCTTCACCCGGAACTTCGGTTCCGGGTTTTTTTTTCGAAAAATTTGTTGACAATCTTCAGACATTCGCGTACAAAGCGCGTCGCTTCAGGACGGAGCACATAAGTGGCGGTTCTGATGTGGCTAGGTAGCTCAGTTGGTAGAGCAAGGGACTGAAAATCCCCGTGTCGGCAGTTCGATTCTGTCCCTAGCCATTTCTTGAAGCCATGCGGCTAGGTAGCTCAGTTGGTAGAGCAAGGGACTGAAAATCCCCGTGTCGGCAGTTCGATTCTGTCCCTAGCCATTTGATATCGCGCCAGACTTCCGTCTGGCGCTTTTTTTTTGCCCGCTGTTCTCTTGTGTTTACGGAGTGTATCATGACACCAAAGACAACGATGGGACATCCGCTTCCACTCGGTGCCTCTGTCACACCCGAAGGGATTAATTTCGCTGTCTATTCGCATCATGCAACCGCCGCTTATCTCGATTTGTTCCGTGAGGTCGGCGACAATCAGCCTTTTGCCCGTATCGCTCTGGATCCTGTGAAAAATCGTACCGGCGATATCTGGCATGTGTTCGTCGAGGGCGTTGGGGATGGCCAGTTGTATGGCTGGCGTATGGATGGCCCCTATAAGCCGCTCAAGGGACATCGCTTCAATCCACACAAACTCCTCATGGATCCCTTTGCACACGCCATGCACGGACGGTTCGACATGTTCGATGACGCTCTGTATGGCTATAACCGTGGATCCTCGCTTAAAGACCGATCGTTTTCAACTGCGGACAGCGCGGAAGCAACCGCGCGGTCTGTGGCCGTTAAATCTGCCCCAATGCTTTGGGATTCCGAAAATCGGCCCGAATATGCACTCTCCGTAAGCGTGATTTATGAGTGCCATGTCAAGGGCATGACTGCGCATCCGTCGAGCATGTCGGTGCATCCCGGCACTTTTTTGGGGCTCTGCGACAAGATTCCGCATCTCAAGGAATTGGGCGTGACAGCTATCGAACTCCTGCCTGTCGCGCAGTTCAATGCCTTTGAACCGCCAACCCTCGTCGATCCGGTGACCGGCGAGTATCACAGCAATTATTGGGGCTACGCGACGATTGGGTTCTTTAGCCCGCATCAGGGATTCGCCAGCAATCCCATGCCGGGAGCCGTTGTCGATGAGTTCCGTCAGATGATGAGAGCGTTTCACGAGGCCGGTATCGAGGTCATTCTGGATGTGGTCTTTAATCACAGCGGTGAGGGAAACGGCAACGGACCGACCATCGCATTCCGGGGATTGGACAACAGCATTTATTATATGCTGGATGAAAAAGGCCGGTATGCAAACTATACGGGATGTGGCAATACGATGAATTGCAACCATCCCGTGATGAAGCATCTGATTATCGAAAGTCTGAGATATTGGCTGGTCGAGATGCATGTCGACGGATTCCGGTTCGATCTGGCGACGATCCTCGGTCGCTCGAACAAGGGCGAGTGGATTAACGACCCAAATCTTGGTTTGCTCAACGATATTGCAGTCGATCCGGTATTGAGCGGATGCAAGCTGATCGCTGAAGCGTGGGATGCTGCCGGCCTGTATAAAGTCGGTGGATTTCCCGAAGGCTGGGCTGAATGGAATGGCAAATTCCGTGACGATGCCCGCAGATTCTGGCTGATGGGCGACAATACTGCGCTCAATCTGGCCCGTCGTATCGCAGGCAGCAAGGATGTCTTTGGTACAAAACAGGATACGACGCGCAGCATCAACTTTATTACGGCACACGACGGTTTTACACTGCGCGATTTGTGCAGCTATCTCAAGAAACACAATGAACGCAACGGCGAAAATAACCGCGATGGAAGCGACGATAACCTGAGCATCAATTTTGGTGTTGAAGGTGAGACGAGCGATCCGGAAATCATTCGCAAGCGCATCAAACACGCCAAAAATCTGATGGCAACGCTGTTTTTGTCGCGGGGAACTCCCATGATTCTGGGAGGCGATGAAATCTGGCGCACTCAACAGGGCAACAATAACGGCTTCTGTCAGGACAGCGAGATTTCATGGATAGACTGGAGCGAAAACGCGTTGTCTTCAGAAATGCTGCGGTTTTGCAGGATGCTGATATCACTTCGCAAGAAGTATAAAGCATTGCGTCAGCTGATGTTTGCTGATCCAATGGTCTGTCGTCCGCGGCACGATAACATTCGCTTCCATGGGGTGCGCCTTGAAAAACCCGATTGGAACGACTGCTCGCATTCGCTGGCGTTTGAATTGCTGGATTCGCCGGATGCACCGCGTTTTTATGTCGCAATGAATGCCTGGCGCGAACCGCTTTCGTTCGATTTGCCCAGACGTGAGTGGCTGGATTTAATCGATACAGCGCGCCCGGCTCCGCGGGATATCGTCGATCCCCGCGAAGCACAACGATACGATTCGTTAAAGCTGGTCGTTCAGCCCGGCAGTCTGCGAGTGCTGATGTCGGATTAGTCGCCGCGAAATGCCCGTACCGGGTCAAGATGCGATGCGTGATAGGCTGGTCGCGCGCATCCCGCAAGACAAAACAGGATGCCGCAGGCCAATGCCGCTGCGATAAGCGATGGGGTGATGTCGAAAAATGATGACGCCTGCAGCGGCAAATCGGGCAGCAGACTGATGACTCCCCAGTTGACAATCGCAATTCCGGCCAGGGACAGCGCAATACCAAGACTCCCTCCAATCAGGCCCACAATAATGCCTTCGCCCAGAATCATGCGGGCTATGTGGCTTCGCGAGGCCCCAAGTGCACGCATTACGCCAAGCTCCAGCTTGCGCTCGGCAATCATCATAAAGAAGGTTTGTGCAATATTTATCGCGCTAATCGTGATGATGAGCAGACTGATGAGCGAAAACAGCATCGTAACAATGGTGATCATCAGACCGATGCGGTCTGCCTGCGAATGTGTGGCATCGAGCTCAAATCCGAGGTCGCGGATATCCTTGGTAATCTGGGCAACATCGCCGTTTGTGTGGGCTTCGAGCACAATCGAATGATAGGTGCGGCTTTGCTGGTCGCCGGTAAAATAGGCATTAAACCGCCGCACGTAAGAGATCGGCATGGTGAATCCCAGCGGTATGGCGCGGCTCGATACGCCAACACATTGCATCTTGCGGTTTCGGGGCTCTCCCTGTTTGGCTTCGCCGAGGTACGAATTGCCGAGTTCAACGTCAAAAATAAATCCGATAAGCGCATCGGGCGTGAGTTTTGGGAGCCGCGCCCCTGTACCGCTTGATAGTGCAGTCGTGAGCCCGGAATTATAAGCATTCAGCAGAGATGGATGGACGACGATAGGTATCGGCATGTCGCAGGTTTTGGTATCCTGCACGCAGTAGGTGGGCTGGGGACATTGGTTTTGCGGCCCTTTGGGATTACACGGGATCTTTTTGCAAAAACCAGCAATGCACTCCTGCGCCGGCGGGCATCCAACGGCTTCTCCCATTCCGGATCCCATACAACTTGTTTCGGCGTCCCAGTCCCGAAACCGCTCCGGTTCGCTGAGATCTGATGCAAGTAAAGGTGAAATGCCATCGGCAATCACTTCGGCTCTGAAATTGCGTCCCAGAATGGCTTTTCCGCCCGTGGCCCATGCCGGAAATGTCCATCTCATCTTTGGATAGATGGCGTCGACATTGGGAATGTCGCTGAGTTTGGCTACTGCTTGTTCGTTGAGTTCTGTAATCGAAAATCGGGTAAAACCAAAATCGTACTGCCTGGGTACAACTTCAAGTTGACGAATGGCAAAAAGATCTTCAAGAACAACGCGTTTGACACCGGTACCCAGCGCGACGAAAAACACGAGCGCTGCGATGCCCACAATGAGTCCAATCGACGAAACCATCAGGGTTCGCCGGTTTCGGATGATGTTTTGTTTGATGAGGGGAAAGATGCCCATACCAGAATCCAGTTTGTCTTATTTCGTACACAGCCGCACGCCATCACTTGATGACCTTGAGCCAAATGCGTGTCATGCCGCATGGCGGGCATTTTGTCAACGGCACGAAACAGGCTTTGATCTGTCTGGCAGCAATCCAACGCAAACGACGCTGCCACGGCTCGCCGTGGATATGGATATTTGCGCCCGTGCTGTGGAAGCCCGGTACGAAGCGTCATCACAGGGATTGCAGGAGGCGCGTGAGGCAATATCGGCTTTTTACGAACATCGCGTATCGGCCGAACATATCCAGCTGTTTGCTTCGACCAGCGAGGCAATTGGCGCATTGCTCAAGCTGCTGTGCGCTCCGGGGGATGAAGTGGTGACGTGCATTCCGACCTATCCGTTGCTCGACTGCCTCACATCACTTGAAAGCGTGAATCTGCGCGAAATTCAGCTGCAGGATTGTGCAGGCATCTGGAACATCGATTTTTGGGCACTTGATCAGGTGTGCAATGAAAAGACACGGGCGATACTTGCGGTGAGCCCCAATAATCCCACGGGACATTGCATTTCGTGTGATGAAATCGACAAGCTGGCATCCTTCTGTGCGTCGCGGGGAATTGCGCTCATCGTCGATGAAGTATTTGCTTGCTATATGCTTGAGGATTCGCCGTTGGAACCCGCACCTGCGCAGCCGGCGTGTGCACGCTTTGATCGCGGTCTTGTGATCAGTCTGAGCGGTTTGTCGAAAGTATGCGGATTGCCGCAGCACAAGCTGGGATGGGGCTGTTTTGGCGGGGATCCGCAGATCGTCGAAGAGGCGATGCAGCGACTGAATTTTATTACGGATTCGACATTGAGCGTGTCGGGATGGGTGCAGCGCATGGCACCTTATTTTCTGTCCAGCCGCAGGCAGTTTGCCGATGGCTGTATCGCGCGAATCCGGCGAAATTACCGGATGATTCGCGACTATGCCACATCTCATGATGTCCAGTGGACAGTGGATCGGGCTGACGGCGGCTGGAGCGTCTGCGTGCGATTGCCAGGATGGGCTGATGACGAATCGGTGGCAGCTTTTCTGGCGCAAAATGGCGTTCGCGTGTTTCCGGGCAGCTTTTTTGGCTATCGAAGTACACAGCCGACGCTTGTGGTGAGCCTGATTACCGAGCCGGAAATCTTGGATGCGGGGATCGAACGGATGGCAGAATTGCTGGCGATTGCACTAAATGCGTGAACTTTCGTAACTCCGGCGACTGAAAAATGGCGCGGCGTATGCCATGGCATAGCCGCGCGGGGGTAGGCGCGTACCGCAGGTAGCGCCGCAGGGGGCATCCCCCTGCACAAAAATGATATGCGATGCAATTCAGACGCTATTTTACTTGATGAGCGGCGTGTCCTGGATGCGCATGCGGTAGATGGTCGAACGGTTCGACATGAGCGTGAGTGCGCCATCGGTGAGGAATGGTGCGGATGTGAAATCGGATCCGGTTTCGACGATGTATTGCGTGGTGCCTTCGCGGCGGTCGAGAACGACGAGACCGAGTCGCTGCACGGTCGCATAGATAGACGATTTGCCGACCTGGAGCGGTGAGATGAGCGCACCGTCCTGGACGGTGTTTACCCAGTAGGTCTGGCCGTCGCTTCGACGCAGACGAATAATGCCCGACTGTGATGACAGGTAGATGTTGTTTTGGAACGGTACAATCGAGGAAATACCGAAGATTTCGCGATGCCAGATCGTGTGGCCGTCGTCGAGCGCGAGTGCGTACAATCCGCCTGACGAACTTGCGACGTACATGGTGTTGTCGACGATGACGGGCGATGTGTCGAGATCTTTGAAACGTGAGTTTGGCGCGAGTTCGCGGCTCCAGACCGCAGTGCCGTTCACGAGCGCGTATCCGACGATGTAACCGTCCGAAAACCCGGCGTAAACCATGTCGTTATGGATGATGGGAGCAGCCTGACCATACATCGCGAATTCCTGGCTGCGCGGCCGTTCGCGTCGCCATTTGAGCGCACCGGTTTCGGCATCAAGGACGAACACGCGGTTGTTGGCATTGGTGCATGCAACGAATTCTTTGGTGGCTGTGAGTGCGTTTTCGACGGCAGCGCCGGTATCATAGCGCCAGATTTCGGAGCCTTTGGCTTTTGAAAGGCGGACGATGGTGCCGTCGTTGAGAGCGACAAAAATGGCTTTGGATGTGACGATCGGCCCCGCAGTGACGGGCAAATCAAACTGGGTTTTCCATTTGGGCTGCGCGGTTTTTTCGTCAATGGCGATAACGGTGCCGCGCTGCGATGTGGCGTAGGTGACCCCCTGAACGCTGACGACCGATCCGAGCTCAAGCGGATTGGGACCAAGCGCTTTTGGGGGATTGGGATCCAATGGATATGTCCAATCTATCGACATGTGATATTGCGCACTTTGTGGCGGTGTGGAGACGGTCGCTTCTTTTGATGATGAGCATCCGCCGGCAATAATCAGCCCCGCAAGCAGTGCGCCAATACCGAATTGCCTTGATTTCATTGGGCTTCCTGCTGAACTGGTGCGTTCTGAACTTCGACTGGCTTGATGTGTGCGTTTGCATCGGGGGTGAGAATGCGCAGTCTTGACATGGCTTTCGCCTGATCATCCGGCATGTTGAATTTGTTGAGGACGTCGTCGTATGCCTGGATGGCATTGTCGGTTTGGCCCATATTTTCGTACAGCCGGCCCTTTTCGAGCGTGATATAGGACGAGAGTTTGGGATTCTTTGCGAGAATCTGGTCGTAAACTTTGATCGCATCGTCGTATTTTTGCTGTCCAACGAGCGCTTCGGCTTCACCAAGCTGGCCAAACAGCGCGAGGTCTGCGTTCTGGCTGTTGGCGAGTTCAACATAAATCGGAGCGGCCGTGGCGTCGTCATGCAGCCTGGCCGTGACGCCTGCAAGCATGAGTTTTCCCGATTTGCCGACATCCTCCTGGGCCAGTTCGGGCAGCGTTTTCTTCAGATGATCCTCGATGGCGAGATATCGGATGTGATCGTCAGGAACGACGTTTTTGGGGTGCAGCACATCTTCCAGATTTCCCGCAATACCCTGCGACTGGACCTGCTCCTCGCTGTCGCGCGTGATTTGATCAGCCTGTGCCTGGGTCAGCGCGAGATAGGCATCGAACACATCGGTGAGCTTTGAGCTTCGTTCGGTGGCCTGCGATTCCGAGTGGTATCTGAAACCGACAAAGCTGAATGCCACGAGCACGAGGATGGCAATGCAAAGAACGACCATGCGGCGGTGTTCGAGAATCCATTGCATCATCGTTCCGGATGTGCGCAGGAAATTGTCGTTGATTTCGGGGACCTTTACGCCCAGCTCGGCACCATCATCTGCGGATTTCGGCGCTGCGCCTTCGGGTGGCAGCACTTCGGGCTCTAATACTTTTTTTTCCTGTTCAACTTTTTTGCGAATTTTAATCGCCATTTTTTCATCTCCTTATGTCGACGATTTAAACCGTCAAAATAGCCGTTGTTTCTAAATCGATTTCGCGCCCAATGTCAATCAGCAATTGGACGTTTGCCAGGAACACCGCATTTATAATGGTTTTGCTCTGTCATTGTCATGGCTGTCGCCGGCATCAAAATTCCCGTGGATGCTGGCCCGGAGCTCGATACTATGCGTGTTCTTGGCCTAATCCAGGCATTTTGATAATGATGTCAGGGGGAAGTCTCCCCCTGCGGTGCTTTTTCCTTCACAGACGCACAAGTGGTGCGTCTGTGAACGAAATACGCACCTTCCCCCTCTGCGGTGGCTCTGCCCCCGCAACGCCCCCGGTTTTTGAGCGGTTATTCCGTTTCGGACGGCTTGTGTTGATCCAGCAGCGTCAGAATCATCTGCCTGACCTCGCTGCCATACGATTTGTCCCGCAGTGCAAAATCTACCGATGCCGTCAGCAGTCCAAGCGGCTGCCCGGCGTCGTAACGCACATCCCGATAGATGAAGCCATGAATCGGGTGTGCTTGCGTGTATCGCCGCATCGCGTCTGTAAGCTGGATTTCACCGCCTTTGCCCGGCTGCTGTGTGCGCAGATAGTCAAAAATTTCGGGGGTAAACGTGTATCGCCCGGTCACGGCAAGCGACGATGGGGCAAGCGCTGGCTCCGGTTTTTCGACCAAATCATTGATGATAAATGCACCATCCACCATTTCGCCCTTCACAATGCCATAGTTGGAACGCTGCGAAAATGGGACTTCCATCAGCAGAACAGAGGGTGTGTGGGGATCGAGCATCGCGATGCCATTCGTCATCAACACTTCGTCGGGGAGCAGTACGCCAAACGGACGGCCGGCAACATCCTGTTCCGCACACAATATTGCATCGCCAAGACCTCTGGGCGTTTCCTGAATACATGCGCGCACCTTGACCCGGTGATGCAGCTCACTCAGTGATTCTCCTGCGTATTGCGGACCCAAATCACTTGAATCAAATCGCATAAAGTGGTCCAGAACATCGTGCTTTTCTGGCGAAATGACGAGGATAATCTCTTCAAAGCCAGCATTTACGGCCTCTTCAAATGCATAGCTCGCACTGGTTCGGCGCCATACCGGCAACAATTCTTTTGGCACATTTCGCGTGACCGGCATCCATCTCGTGCCCTTGCCGGCTACAGGAATTACGGCAACTCTGGGGTTTGTCATGGTTTGCATTCTCCCGTCGATACATCACACTCTGTTTCACACAGATCGTAGTCTCCGTTCCAGACGCTGTACAGCTTGCTGTCCTCGGCTTCCCTGCATATAAAGACTCCCGAATCCTTCACTTCGGTTGAATCGGCATACACGCATCGTTGCTTGCGCTCCCCGGCAGTCTCACATGTATAACCGCACATGGCAATGCCGTTCATCGTGATACATGCTTCAGCACAATAGGAAGTGCGGATCGATGCCTGAAGGTTGGAGTCCAGATAACAATAGGTCAGATTGCGTCTGTCACATTTGTAGTTCGATTTATCGTATGGATCGCATTCATTTTCGGCCAATTCACATTTTTTATGGGCGGAATCACATCGCCCCTTGCAGTAATAGCCATTGACGCTAATCCATTTGAGCTGGTTTCTGGTCGTGCGCTGGCATGCACTCACCAGAACAGCAGGCGTGGTGTTCGTCGTGTCATCGCACATGCTTTCGAGTGCATCCAGCTCTGTACACTCTCCATTGTTGTAGTCCGTATCAATACAGCCAGACTGCAGCTTCACAACGCCGTGATAGCTTTCCATGTATACGGCGCATGCGCTCGCACACGGGGATTTGGCGACAATTCCCTGATCACAGTAGACGGTCTGTTTGCCGTCACAAAATTCCACAAAGGTTTCTGGATCACAGGGGGTATCTGCCTGTACCGCCCGCATCTCGGAGGTTACACAGATGCCCTCCGAACAAGTTCCCTGGGGACAAACTTTTCCTTCACATGGATCGATTGGTCCGTTGATATCGACGCATTCCCCATTTTCGATTTTTTGG
>CAMKRB010000032.1 GCA_946415045.1 uncultured Myxococcales bacterium | reverse complement strand
CGAGCGATGAGCAATGAGCCACGAGAGCTCACTGGCCAACCCGACGCTCGATGCTCGGCGCTCTTTGCCAGTATCTCGCTCGTATCGGGTGCGAAAGCTATATCCACACTGGTTAAACATAGCCAAAAAAACGCTGCATATTCCCGCAGGGAATCGCAGCGTTAGGCGAGCGTATTGCGCGGCGCGCAATAGCGAGCGGCGCGCCGTGTGCAGGGGCATGAAGTGCCCCAAACAGGCGCGCGACATACAGCAAAAATATCAGTTTACGTCTTTCTTGCAGTCTCTGGCGCATTTGCCGGGCTGACCGTTCTGATCGCCGTCATCACAATCTTCAAATTCCGGCTGAATCTCGCCATCACCGCAGTGGGCTGGCAGCGTGCAATCGGGATTGCACGTACCATAAGCGCCGGTATTCAGGCCATCGTCGCATTCTTCGCGAGTAGCTTCAACGATACCGTCGCCGCATTTCGGCGGTACGAATGCGCAGCCAAGACCGCATCCACCGTACGAGCCGTCGTTTTTGCCATCGTCACAGACCTCGCCAAGCCAGCTCTGAACGATTTTATCGCCGCAGATTGGGCGTTTGCAGGCATTTGTGCAGTTATCGTCTTCGACGGTATTGCGATCGTCGCATTCTTCGCCCGATTTTTCATCGACGACGCCATCGCCGCAGCCGGATCTCAGGCAGGTATCGAGACAAACCTGATCTCCGCTCACACCGGCTTCGCCGTCGCATTCTTCGTGTGCATCGACCACGCCATTGCCGCAGGTTGGAATTTTGCAGTTCACGCACCAGTCTTCGGTCGTATCGCAGCCTTCGCCTTTTTCGATGATGCCGTTGCCGCAATAAGACTTGAGGCGGCAGCTCACGCAGCCGGCTTTTTTGGCCTGTTCGAGTTCGGCAGCGGTTGGCGCGGCGGGGTTAGCAAATACAACGGGATCGCATTCTTCCATGCCGCGAATCAAGCCGTCACCGCAAATCGCATCGCAAGTGCTCTGGCCCATGCTCACGAAGCCGCGCAGCGTCATTTTGTAGCTCGAGCCACCCAGACAACGCTCGGCATGGAACATATCGATCGCATAAATGCCGCCGGGATACATGTGCAGCTGTTCTGCAGCATTCACCGCATAATCCCGATAATATTTGTACCTGGCTGCAGCACCCGGCTCCTCTTCGTACATCTGGTGATCGCCGGGAGCCAGCTCGTTTTTGAGTGTGATGGTGCGCGTTTCGGTGCCATGAATGCCGCCGACATCGACGCCGAGATAACCGTTAAAGAATACCCAGACGTCGTCATCGCCGTTGAATTCGAGCTGTTCGCCGCCTTTGTACTTGAAATAGGTCTGGAAGTGCGACGTAAATTCGCCGTTTTGACTGCCGTTGGATTCGGCTGAGCCATAGCCTTCGGAGGCTGACATCGGCAGGAAGTTGCCGCTGGAATACTGATAATCGTTGGTCGTTCCGGCTATTTTGTCAAATCTCATCGTCTTTTCGACGCGGCGATTGACTCCGGGCACATCGTTGTACCACCACTTAAAGACCTCCGGGCATGTGTACAGATAGGCGCACTGAGTCTCACCACCGTTGCTGATATAGCTGCCGGCCTTGATGGAATCGTAGGACGCGAGATCCGGAGTGCCATCTTTGCCAAGCTTTGGGAGAACAGCGCGGGAGCAGTTCATGCCCGGGCAATACGACAGGAAATCGGGGCTCGGGCGACCCACTTTGAGGATGTTATCGGCTGTATACCCGATCATGGAATGATCACTCGTGTGACGATACGAATTGCCTGGACCCTCGGGCTTGCAGTGAGACGGGAGCGAATCATAGATTTCCTGAGAGATGTAGCCATCCGGATAATTGCCGGAAGCATCCGGTCCCTTCTGCTTGACCGTTCCACCCGACGCCGTGCGGTATCTTGGAAAATCGTGATAAACGATGGGCAGTTCCAGAACATCGGGCGTACCGCTGGTCTTGACTTCACAAACGAATCCGGTCTCGATCCTGCAATCCGAAGAACATCCGTCGCCGTTGACAAGATTGCCATCGTCGCATTCCTCAGTTTCGTCGATTACCAGACCATCGCCGCATGTCGGCTTACAGCCGAATTCGTTGCAATCAAAGATCGGCTCAATCTCGCCGATCGGGCTGCAGCCGTCACCAGCCTGCTCATTGCCATCATCACATTCTTCGCCTTTATCGATCTTGCCGTCGCCGTGCCGCCCCTGTATGCATTTGCCGCCAACCTCCGGGCAGCGCCAGCCGGTCGTGATGATGCAATCGACGCAGCCAGCGGTGTGATTGGCAGCATCCGAACCTTCGTCGCATTCCTCGGCACCTTCGAGTTTTCCATTGCCGCACGTGGCATTATTTGTACATGCAGCACCCGGGGTGAGACATTGCCAGCCCATCTGAATCCTGCAATCGACGCATCCAGCCGTATGATTGGCATTATTCGGACCTTCGTCGCATGTTTCATCGCCTTCGACGAGTCCATCACCGCAAATCGTTTTCACGCATGGCTGATTGGCCTCGCGGCACGCATATCCTTCTTCACGCTTGCACTGCTTCGAGCAGCCATCGTTCGACAGGGTATTGCCATCGTCACATTCCTCGTTTCCGGCAAGGATACCATCGCCGCAGGCACGTGCAAAGCAAGGTCTTCCGGCATCGGGACAGATGTAGCCAGCTTCGGTGCTGCATGCAGACGAACACCCGTCGCCACTGATCTGATTGCCATCATCACACGTTTCACCACTGGCGCTGTCGATCACGCCATCACCGCACGTCCGCTCACAAACGGATTTGCCTTCGCTGTCCTGGGAACAGCGGAAACCGCGTTCCAGCTGGCAATTCGCTGAGCAGCCATCGGACGAAACGCGATTGCCGTCATCACATGCCTCGCCCTTGGAGGTCTCCAGCACGCCATTTCCACATGCGATGGGGCTGCAAACACTTTTACCCTGTTCGATAATGCACGTGAAACCGGCTTCATTGCTACATTCGGACGAGCATCCGTCACCGGACGCATCATTGCCATCATCGCAGCTCTCACCCGCAGCCGCATCGACAATCCCATCGCCGCAATAATTCACGCGCTTGCATTCGAGCGTACAGCCATTGCGTTCATTCGAAGTATCCACGCCGCCGTTGTCGCACTCTTCACCATTGGCGATATCGACTTCATCCAGTTTATTGTCGCCGCAATAATGTGCCCATTTGCATTCCGGATTGCACAACGACAGGTTTTGCTGCGTGTATTCGACGTTACTCTCGGGACCATCATCGCATTCTTCGTTTCCATCCTGTACGCCATTGCCGCAGCCCGCAGGCACACAGGGACGCCCGACGCGGTTGCAGATATAGTTATCCTCAACCGTACTGCAGTCTGCAGAACACCCATCGCCGCCTTTCGTATTGCCATCGTCGCATGCCTCGCCAGAGTCGAGCTGACGATTGCCGCAATTAGTCGTCTGGGGTGCAGTACAGTCGGAGTCATCGTAACCCGAGCAATCGGCCAGGCATTTCAGTGTGCCGGTATATCCCGCACCAGCAACTGAGCAGTTGCGGCCATTGAGCGCTGCGCCATCACACACCTCGCCTTCGTCGATCACACCATCGCCGCATTTCGGACCGACGATCGGTGGATTCGGCTCGCCACCGCCATGGCTTCCGCCACTGACACCCGAATCATCACTACAGCCCGCAAAAAGCGATACTGCCAATATACTCAAAAACCACTGCTTTTTCATAACGCACTCTCCGTAAATGAATCCCCCCATACAATTGAGCAATATAGCAGATAAAAACAGATTTTTTAACGAATTATTACACACGCCGAGATACAGGAATTGCGTTGCCCGGCAAACAAAACTCAGGGAATATCTGAACAATTGCTTTTGGGTGTGTGAGGGGGCAAGCCCCCTGCGCCGCTATTTGCAAGCAAATACGCGGCTACCCCCAATGCGGGGCTCTGCCCCGCAACGCCCCGGTCATGCGATTACATTCATTTCAAACTATAATTCAGGCATGCGATGACCGAGATACAAAATGCCCATCTTCGGATATTTGCTGCGAATGCGCTGAAATATCTGCCGACATAATTCCGGTTCCAGCTCGCTGACCATCTGATCGATGATGAGAAGTCTGGGAGATGCAGCCAATGCCCTGGCCAGCATGACGCGGCGCTGTTCGCCGCCGCTCAGTTTCATTCCCTGCTCACCTATCGTCTGATTTCCAAACCGTTCCGCTATCTCTGAAAGTGCACAAACATCAAGAACCTCGCGGTATTTCTGGTCTTCCAGCGATTCACACATCAGCGAAATGTTATCCGAAAGTGTGCCGTCAAATAATACATTTTCCTGTGGCACAAACCCGATAGTTTTGGGATTGCCATCGGGGACTGCAATCGATCCCCCCCACAGCGGATACAACCCAAGGATGCAGCGTGCAAGCGTCGTCTTTCCGCCCCCCGAAGGCAGTAAAATCGTTTCGAATTCCCCCTCGGAGATGGTCAGCGATTTGTCGTCCCACACGACATGATCCCCAAAACCAAAGCGCATGTGTTCTACTCGCAGCAATTCCGGAGCCCTGGCAATCCCGGGATCCGCCACATCAATGCAGGGAATATGCAGGATTTCGTCGGCACGTGATACGCCTTCCACATAATGCTGATAAGCGCCAAACAAACCGACGCCGCTGCGAATCAAAACGAACAATCGTCCCAGATATACCTGAAATCCAACGAGTACGCCGATGGTGAGCTCCGACCTGAGCACTGCATAACATCCCACACCAAAGATGACGCCCAGCGTCAGTGCCTGCAGGATATCCAGAATCGGCCCCTGAATCGCCATTTTGTTGTTCAAATCGAATTCCGCATCGGCTTTTTGGTCGACCAGATTGCCGAACCGCGTTTTAAAGCGGTCGCACTGATGCAATGCGCGAATCGGCACCATTGCCCGGAAATCTTCAACAATGGCACGAAACATCGATTCCTGGGCAGTGTACTGCTGTCTGGCTGCCGGACGGATTCGCCGCCGCATCCATACCAAAATCGCAGCAGCAAATGGAAACAACAATAGCCCGACCACGGCGAGCTGCACCGAAAGCGCCAGCAGTGCACCGAGCGTACCCAAAGCAGTAAACAGCAGTGGGATGCCCTGATCATAGACGGCTTCGATATAAGCGCGCTCCGAAGCGCCGGCCGACAGAATACGCCCCATCAGTTCGCCATGGGTGTGTTCCGGAATTGCCCTCAAATCGACGTTAAAAACGTGGGCATACAAAGATTTGAGTGTCTGTTTTTCGGCATCCAGTCCCTGCCGCAGCACCAGACGGCGCCCCGCATAGCGCAGCACTCCGGACAAGGCAAGGCATACCACCACACCCGCCAGCCAGAAAGCGACAGCACCACCATCCGACTGGAGCACACCATCGTCAATCACTTTAACCAGACACCACGGGTAAACGAGCGCCATCAAAGCTGAAACGCCCATCCACAAGGCTGGCAAAACTCGGATTCGGACTTTAATCATCGACCGGGGACATCGGCAAAACAGCAGACTCTGTCTGGCAAGCATGCATCCATAACCGGCGCAACGTTTCAATGATCAGTCAACGTTCAGTCGACGATCAATCAACGTTCAATGCGCACCGAAAGCTCCCCATCGTCAGTACGCTTGCCATACACTGAAAAATCCAGACTCTATTTAACGAGCGTGGATATGAGAATGCAAAGTCGTTTGTTTCGCTGCTTTTAGCTTATAGCTTATGGCTTATAGTACTCTCTGGCCAACCACAAGCGATAAGCCACAAGCTATAAGCCTGAACATCCAGACATCGGGTGAGAAAGCTATATCCACACTGGTAAACATAGCCAAAATCTATAATTATCTGTGCGTACCCTGCATCGGGAAATCATCTCTGAACTGTCCCGAAACACCCTGAATCAACGTGCTCAGACGGCCCAGTTTTTTGAGCTGCGGTTTTGTATATGGCGTTTTCTTATTATTTTTTTGTTCCATTTTGTTCATCATATTCATCACAACACCTCCTAAAACAACAATCCCCTAATAGAATATTATTCATAAATCGTTGCACAAATGCAAGACCAAATCACGAAATAAAAACACGATGGTGTCCAAATCGCATTTCATTCTGCAGCTTCTCGCCGGGCAACACCTGCGCACCGCTGCACAAGCAAACATTCGGACCAATGGTGCAATCGCAAACTGCCACATCCCCCGATATCGAAACGGGCGGATTCACGCGGACTGAATCATCGAAATCAGGCACCTGGATCTCCGCGCCCGGCAACAGCGAGGGGTTATCCAAAACCTGTTGCTGCGCTTCGAGATAAGTCGCCGGAGTGCCGACGTCGGCAAAGAAATCCTGCATTCTGAATGCATGAATACGTCCACCGCGTCCAAGCAGTTCAGGATAAATCTCAGTCACGAGACAAACCGGCACATCTGCTGGCAATTGTTCGAGCACATGTCTTTCGACGATATGTATGCCGGTAAAACAACACGGATGAAACTTTGTATTTTCGTCGCATCCCAACCGATACCAGTCGCGAATGCGCATAATATCACCGTTATCGTCTACACCGACCATGCCGAGCTTTGAATTCTGCGGACGCGGTGCGACAACCAGTGTGATGCCGCATCCCGACTGGATATGGGACTGAATGGCAGCATCCAGATCCACGCCGCACAGCACATCGCCATGATAAATCACAAAGCGATCGGCATCGGGCAACAGCATGCAGCAGGATCTTGCGCCACCGCCGGTCCCCAGAATGCCGTCGTTTTCCCGGTAAATTGCCGGGCGTTCGATTTGCAGGGATTCGGCACAGCGCTCAAGGCATGAAGCCATGATATCAGGCAAATGATGCACATTTGCTGCAAACCTGCGGATCCCAGCCAGTTTGAGGCTGTGCAGTGCATACCACACCATTGGCTTGTTCAAAAAAGGGATCGCCGGTTTTGGCACTTCATCCGTCACGGGTTTCAGGCGAGTTCCAAAACCAGCACTCAAAACGATTCCTGCAATCATTGGATTCTGACTAAACCTGTGCAAACATCAGGGTAATATCATCGGCCTGTGGTGCATTACCGCAGAACGACTGGAAATCGTTCCACAACAGCTGCATGGCATCGTTCACGTTATTGCGTACAAATGGCGCAATGACTTTACGCAGACGTTTTTCGCCATATTCGGCACCAGCTTCGTTGAGGTATTCGATGAGACCATCGGTGAACAGCAACAGCATATCGCCCGGCATCAGGTTGTCGCGGATTGCCGTATAAGTCGCATTTGGATTATCGCCAAGTCGCTCACCGCGGGCCACCAGACCGCGCACTTCGCCATTGCGGTTGATGAGCGGGAAATTGTGTCCGGCATTGACCATTTCGAATGATCGTCCATCTGCAGAGATGCGCATGGCAAGGAAAGTCATGAACAGCGTGCGTTTTGCAGTTCGGCAGATGGCGTCGTTGATGCTGGCGACCATACCAGCCAGATTGAGCTGATTGCCGGAAATATTGAGAATCGTGTCGAGGGAGCTCTTGGCGCACGCGGTAATCATAGCTGAGGGCACGCCGTGACCGGTTACATCGCCGATGGTGAGCAGAACAGATCCATCGGGAAGTCGGTTATAGCTCCAAAAATCGCCGCCGCAGACGCTTGCAGGCTGGAAATAACCGTTGAGTCTGACGGGGCCGCATTCGGCATATCCGGTTGGCGGCAGCAATGTGGTCTGAATTGATCGCGCGATATCCACCTCTTTTTCGAGCATGGCTTTTTGCTCGGTTTCGTGCAGGAGTTCCTGAACGCGATCGGCCATGGTATTGAACTGCTCGCCGAGCTGTCCGATTTCGTCGCGGGATTTCACATCACTGCGCACCGACAAATCGCCGCTTGCAATCTGGCTGGCGGCTTTCGACAGCTTTTTGATGTTGCTCGTAACGAGCAAAGACTGCATGCCACCGATGATGAGCCCAATCACAATGGCGATCAACGCCAGCCAAAGGGATCGGGAAAGTGCATCATCTTTGCGGATTTCGCCATCCTGTTGAATTTTCTCAATTTCGGCGATAAGCCGGTCGATGGAATAGCCGATGAGCAGATATCCCTGAATTTCGTCTGAGCCTTCGATGGCGACGATATATTCACGAATTTTTATCTTTTTGGCGTCACCTTTGGTCGTTTCGACGGCGCGTTCGACATCGAAAGCCTGAGGCAGTTTCTGGCTGGTGATGGCGGATTTAAGCCAGTCGCTGCTGACTTCTTCGACGACCTGCTCGTCGCGCCAGCGATCGAAAAACTTTGAATCAGCCATTTCCAGGGTACGTATTTCATCGGCAACTGCGGTGGCCCAAACGCGGCCATTGGGCGCAATCAGCGTCGTATAGACGGCTGTATAGCCACCGCCCTCGCGGCCCTCAACGACGGGAGATATCAGTTTATGGAGACCGTCCCGGTCGTTGTCATAAAGCAGACCTGATGCAGGCTGGCTGATGGCCTGTGTCGTCTGTGCACCGAGTTGATCAAGCGCATCGTTTTGAATATTGGTAATGCGTTCGGTTTCGCGAGCCACACTCTGCTGTGTGTCGTTGATCATAAAGAAGGCATAAACGCTCACGACGATGATAACAACGACGACTGCACTTACGGTCCATTTGAGGCTAATTCCAATTCTCATCGCGTCCTCCGAATAAACGTTCGCAAGTTTATTTTAACAGAATATCCGCGTGCAAAAAAGAAAATATGGCAAAAATTCGCATAAATCGTCACGATTCGCCCGTAGTTCATCAAAAAGCGGCGACGTATTGAGGCCGCAGGCCGAGATAGGCGCCGCCGCAAAGCGTATGGCGGCCTGCAAGGCCGCCAAAGCGGCGCGGCCATAAAAAAACAAAAAAAGCCGCCCAAAAGCGGGCGGCCTGATGTGAAGCGTCTCGACTAGTAAGCGCTGGTGTAGCGGATATCGTCGATGAGAACGCGGGCGTTGGAGGAGGTCGAAACCGGTTTAATCGTCACGCTCGTCGCGGCCGGGTTGTTGAACGTGAACGTCGCCGTCTGGACGAATTGATCAGTTCCGTTGACGTTGAGCGTTTTGGTCGTTGTGCCATCCGAAACCTGGATCACCGGGAATTCGGAATTGCTCCATGGCTTGTATTTGAACGATACATAGCCGATACCGGCGCCCGACGGAATGTTGTCGATGACGATCTGCGTGTTGTTGGGGGATTTGGCATTAAACACGGCAGTGACATCATCAATGACTTTATCGCTGACGTAGAATGCCGCAGTTACCGTGATTTTTGGCGAGATGCCTTCGGGGCGGCTTGTGCTGTAGCTGGTCGCGTTCTGAATAAACCAACCGTTCATCGTGGTCAGAATGTCGAACGACGCGCCACTGCTGGTGCAGGTTTCGTTCGCAGCATCGCAGTTCTCTGCAGATGCGCAGGTTTCAACGGTCTCCCATTCGCCGTAATCACAGATCTGGAGCAGGTTGCCCGAGCAGCGGACAGCATTGTTATTGCATGACGTTGATGTGAACTGGCGAGTGAGGTCAGCCGTGAGGATGGGGTTGTTGTTGAGGTTGATAGGCGCGGCTGCGCCTTCCTGCTGCGGACGGCAGGCAAAGTAGCTGGCATCGTTGAAGAAGTATGTGAACGTGCAGTAATTGATGCCTTCTTTTCCTGCATAGGCGCTGATGGTCATGTATTCGGTGTTGTTACCGCAGCCGCTGCAGCTCGGATTTTTGTTGGCATCGACCTCATCCCATTCGCTGACGGGCTTTGACAAATCGTTGGTGCAGCGCATCTGCGCAATCACGTCGCTGTCGGACATGCCGGACGGGAAGAGGATGCGGCCATAACCGTTGTGATTTCCGGTCGTTTCAAGCCAGTGGAATGTGCACCACTGCAAATCAACGAAATCATCGGGTTTTGCAATACACTTTTCAGCGGCGAGACTGCAAATCTGGCTGCTGTTACACTCATCCACGTTCTGCCACTGACCATCGACGCACATCTGGAGCGCCACAACGGGTGAATCGACGCAGCGGATATCGTCTTCGGTGCAGTTACGGACGCATTCGGACAAATCGTACTTGCAATCGGATGTGCATTTGAGATTACCGCTGCCATAGGCGTTGCTGTAATCCGAGCATTTATCGACATCGAGCATGAACACGGGTGGGTTGACGCCGCCGTCGCAATCCTCGCCATCGTCGAGCATGCCATTGCCACAGACGACGACTGGTTTGTGTACGCAGCTGTTCGTGTTGATCGTGCAGTCCGAGTTGCATCCAAGCGTACCGGAGATGTAGGCAGAACTGTAGGCAGCGCACAGATTGGTGTTACCCGCACCAAAATCGCCGCCATCGCATTTCTCGCTTGCCTGATTCACGGTACCATCACCGCAGTATACACTTGGCGGAGTCTGGCAGGCAGAATAATCGATCGTGCATGAAGATGTACAGGTCAGCGTACCAAGGCTGCCGGGAACCCACTTATCGCATGAGTCCATAAACGACTGGAACAGGTCACCCTGATCGCTGTGATCGCAATACTCATTCGCTTCAAGCACGTGATTGCCGCATTTGGGAACGCATGTGCTGGTATCAAGCGTACAGTTGCTCTTGCATTTGGGATGACTGTCGGCGGTATACATCGAGTTGATTGACTCGCAGCTATAGAACAGCGGATTGATGTTGTTGGTACCGTCGCAATATTCATCCGGGCCGACCACATTATCGCCGCAGCGATGCAGCTTGCAAAGCGATGTGTCGATATCGCACGACACGCATTTGAGATCGCCGGTCGCATAGAGGTTGGGATTGTACTCGGCGCATGTCGTGATATTCTCAAAGAATTTGCTGCCGTCGCAGAGCTCATCATCATCCACGACGTTGTTGCCGCAGTTGGTGACAGGGGCGAGGACGCACGAGGATGGATCGATTTTACAACCGGTTGTGCACTTGAGATTACCCGATGAATACTTGGGATCATAGGCTGCGCAGGTTGTCACATTATTGCGGAAAGCGTTGAGATCGCATTCTTCGGAAGTCTGGTTTACCAGGCCATCGCCGCAGATCTTCTCAACTTTGACTTCGCATGCATCGTAATTGATGGTGCAGTCGCTATTGCATGAAACGTTGCCGCCGGAATAGGCCGCGCTGTTCCAGCCGACGCAGGTCGTCTTGTTATTGCGGAACTTCGAGCCATCGCAGTTTTCGCTGGTCTGATTCACAGTGCCATCACCACAGGAAGGCGCGACGCATTCGGAGGGATCGAAAGACTTGCAATCGGCTGCGCATTTGAGCGTACCGGAATAACCGGTGCCGAGTTCGGTAGCGCAAGAGCGGGTGACGGCCTTGGCCGTATCGCATTTTTCACCAATCGTGTAGCCGTTATAAGTCGAATTCACCTCACCATTGCCGCAGAATGCCTTGCATGCCGAAGTATCGATCTTGCATGACGATGAGCACGAGAGGCTTCCGGATTTATAGGTATAGGGATCGTAACCATTGCAGGTCTTGATGTTGTCGGGGAATTTGGAACCATCGCATTCTTCGCCGGCATCGATATTGCCGTCACCACAGCGAGGCTCGGGAGCGGCAAGCGTGCACAAAGAATCGTCAATGGTGCAGTTGGTGTTGCATTTGAGCGTGCCGCCGCTGAACGTCGGACTCCATTCCTGGCAGGAGCTCACGATGAACGCGTTCTGGTCGCAGAATTCATCACCATCGAGCACACCATTGCCGCATTTAACCGTCGGTTTTTCTACGCATGCGCTGTAATTAAGCGTGCAATCGCTGTTGCAGCTCACTTTTCCATCAATATACTTATCGGAATTCCAGGTCGAGCAATTTGTACGGCCATTCAGGAATTTCTCGCCATCGCAGTATTCATCGTTATTCACTGCGCCATCACCGCAATAGGCTTTTGCGACGCAATTCTTTACGCTCACCTTGCACCCGCTGGTGCACGACAGCTCACCACTTTCGTAGGTTGACGAATATACAGCACAGCTGTTTGAACCGGTTGCGAATGTGTTTGTATCGCATTCCTCGCCGGAAACATTGATCTTGCCATCGCCGCAGAACTTGGGCTCGCTGCAACCGCTTGTGTCGAACGATTTGCAGTCATCGCTGCAAGCCAGTTCACCGGTCGATCCTTCGCCCACAATCTTGGCGCATGTTTTGCTGTTCAGGTTTGTACCATCGCAAACCTCGCCTTTGGACGAATTCACCGAACCATTGCCGCAATATGACTTACAATCGGATGTATCGATCATGCAGTTATCGGCGCATTTGAGTTTACCGCTGCTATAGGTATTGCCATCGTAAGCCGTACATGTGGTGACATTATTTTTGAATGCGGTTTTATCGCATTCCTCGCTGTCTTCGATGGAGCCATTGCCGCATCCACGCGAAGCAGAACAATTGGTCGTATTGAATTTGCAGGTGCTGTCACACAGCAGGGTTCCGGTAGAACCAACGCCCACGACGCTTTCGCAGGTCGCACCATTCATGTCGGTTGTATCGCAGAACTCACCGGGATCGATATCGCCGTTGCCGCAAGTAACGGCTTTCGAGCAGCTGCTGGAGATATAACCAGTGCACGAACTGTTGCATTTAAGCGTTCCGGTCGAACCAAAGCCCACGACGCTTGCGCAGGTCGCACCATTGAGCAGTGAACCATCGCAGATTTCGCCGCTGTCAAGCACACCGTTGCCGCATTTCACTTCGGGTGAGCACGAAGATGTATCATAGCCCGAGCAGGAACTGTTGCATTTGAGCGTTCCGGTCGATCCATGGCCCACCAAAGCCGAGCAGGATGCGCCGTTAAGCAGCGCTCCATCGCAGATCTCACCAGCATCAAGCTTGTTGTTGCCGCATTTCACTTCGGGTGTGCACGAAGATGTATCGTAACCCGAGCAATTGGGTTTGCATTTGAGCAATCCCATGGAACCATAGCCCACGACATCCAGACATGTGCGATTGGCCAGATTGTTGCCGTCGCAGGTCTCACCTTCATTGATATTGCCATCACCGCAGGATTGTGCCGGCGAACAAGCACTTGTATCGAAATGCTTGCAGCCGTCGCCGCATTTCAGCGCGCCGGTCGATCCAGCACCGACCACAGAAGCACAGGATGCCCCCTTGAGATCGGAAGCTTCGCATACCTCACCGGCATCCACGGTGCCGTTACCACACTGTGTGGCAGCCGAGCATCCCGAAAGATTGAGCGATTTACAATCCGAAGCGCAAAGCACGGTGCCTTTCGAACCAGGGCCGACTTCCGAATCACAGGTCGCGCCGTTAATTCTGGCACCATCACAAACTTCGCCGTTTTCAATAATGCCGTTGCCGCAGGTCGTCGAAGCCGTACAATTATCGGTCACAAAGCCGGTACATGTCGCATTGCAGCGCAATTTTCCAGTCGAACCATGACCCACCTGTGATTCACAGGTTTCGTCGTTCAATCTTGCGCCATCACAGGCCTCACCGTTTTCGATGACGCCATTGCCACAGGTCGATGCTGCGGTACAACCCGAGATATCATAGCCCGCGCAATTGTCTTTGCATCCGAGTCTACCAGTCGAGCCGGCACCCAATACATCGGCACAGGTCTTTCCATTCAGAGCCGAACCATCGCATACATCCCTGCCATCGATTACGCCGTTGCCGCAGGTCGATGCCGCACTGCAGTTTGAACTGTCGATCCGGCAGCTGCTGGTGCACGAAAGATTGCCGCGCGATCCTGCACCTACGATCTTTTCGCAGGTCATATCATTAAACTTGTCTCGATCACATTCTTCTTTAGCTGCGACAACGCCATCGCCGCACACAGCTGCAGACGAACACCCCGACCGATCGAAATCAGCACAGTTCGCCGCGCACTTGAGGGTTCCAGTTGAACCAGCACCAACGACGCTCTCACACGTCGCATTGTTCAAAAGCGCACCGTCACAAATTTCACCGGGATCCAGGGCACCATTGTTACAGGTCGTCGGTGCGGTACAGCCTTCGGTATCATACCCGCCGCAGTTATCCTGGCATGCCAGATATCCCGTCGATCCCGCGCCCACGACGCTTTCACAGGTCGCACTGCCAAGAGAACGGCCATCGCACGTCTCACTGCCATCGATCGTACCATTGCCGCACGTCGTCGATTTGGTGCAGTCCGACGTGTCGAACCCCATACAATCCGGTAAACAAACGATTGTTCCGGTCGATCCCACACCAACAAGACTCTCGCAGCTCTGGTCGTTCAGGCGCTTGCCATCACACTTTTCGCCCATTTCAACCACATTGTTGCCGCACTCAAAAGAGACTTCAAGCTCACAGCCATTCGACATATCGCCGTCGTTGTCCACCCAGCCGGTCTCGCAAACGATACGGCATTCCTGGTTCTGACAGAAACCGCTCGAAATGTGCTTCGCACTGTCGGCCGTCGGACATGTGCGACCGCATGCACCACAGTTGTTCACATCCGAATTGATGTCCTTGCACAGGCCATTGCAATTCTCAAGCGATCCCTGGCATGACGTCGAACAGTTTCCGGAACTGCAAACCTCACCAGGTTCACAGGCATTCCCAACACGACCACAGTGCTTCGGATTCGTCATCAAATCCACACAGTCGTCCGAAATACACGTCTCGGAACAGAAACTGCCCGTACCCTTGCAAACGCAGCTGCCAGCTTCACAAACATTGCCGTTCAGACAGACATTGCCACACGTCCCGCAGTTCGAGTCGCTCTCGGCAACACCCTGGCCGTCACAGCACACCTGATCCACGCCGATCTTATGAACGACGCCTGCCGAGTCCAGACAGTCCTTGCGCGGCACAGCATCATCCGACGTACACGCCGAAATCGCTACCGCTGCAACCGCTGCACTCCATAACAATCCCTTTTTCCACATAGTCTCTCCTTTTGTATAAGGGAACACAAGACACACCACTTTAACTATAATTGATTACTATTGAAAATTCAATCATCTGCGCCAAAACACACAAAACCACACACACCCACATGTAATCGGTACGGTTATTCATTCGGTTTATAGATGAATATGTTTATATAGAAGAATATAAAATACTAATAATAGTATTATTCGGACGGCCTGCGGCCGTAAGCACATATTTTTCGCAGCCACGCCCCGCCGACGTCATGTCGGCGGGAGGAATCTGAGCTTATCATTTGGACGGCCTGCGGCCGTATGATTTTGGAGTAGTCAATGGACAGTAAATTTATATTTAAATCATTACTACTCTAGTGCCCCACACAGCTGCCATCCACACACAGTTTATCTGCATCACACGCATTTTCATGCGCTCCGCAATTATCATTATCATCCGGCTCACAGCCATTATCATATACGTGCGTACCAGCAGCACACGACACACACGAACCAGCATCACAGATTTTGTCACTCGCACATTCACTGGACGAAACCCAGGCGCCATCTGTACAAGTCTGCGGTGTCCGGCCATCACATTGAATTGCACCATTCACGCATACACCACACGCCGTTCCGCTGCTGTTGCACGAAACATTGTCACCACACGGATTGGTATCAGTCCATTCGTTATCGACGCATTCCTGCATTTCACCTGCAGTTCCGTTATTCACACAACGCGTCGCACCATCATTCTCACAATATTTCTCTGTGAGAATACAGCGAGTGTCGTTGCTCGTGTAATTATCTGCGCACTCAAATTCACATCTTGCGTTGATACAGGTCGGCGTCGCATGATCCGGCGCAAGACAGGCATCCATAGGTGAACTGCAGTGTGCTACGGTATTCTCCTCACACCCATCACCATTACTATTATTATGGAATCCATCGTTGCACACAAATGTACAGCTGCCCGCCACGCAATCGTTCGATGCATTTGCAACGCTGCATGCACTCCCGTGCGCACCGCAATGTTCTGTGGTATCTGCTTCACAACCATTATCATGTTCATGGAATCCATCGTTGCACACAAATGTACAGCCGCCACTCACACAATCGTTCGATGCATGTGCAACATCGCATTTCTTATCGCAGCCACCGCAGTGATTCACATCATCTGCGAAATTCACGCAAGTCGAAATATCCTTGCATAAATCAGGATAACTATTGGTGTTATTGCAGTACAACCTGCATTCGCCATCTGCTGAACACTGTGCAGATCCATTCTCAGCTGTGGGGCACTCGGTATGATTTTCACCGCAGTCACTAATCGTATTCACCTCACACCCGGTGCCCTCTAGGGTAATATGATAGTTAGTCACGCAAGACAGAGCCACACACTGTTTATTCACACAATCCGCTGTTTCTACGCCTGTTGTCATACAGGTTTCACCATGTCCCTGGCAATGATCTGCGCTGTCGCTTTCGCAAACAAGAGCGCTGTTCAATGTATATTCGTGTGCATCTGCATCGCAAACACAAGCGTTGACCGCTGTATCTTCATGCGCATTTTCAATGCAGCTGCCGATAAAGCAACGTCCGCTCGACGCATCACAAATCGTCTTGTTGGCAAGTATGGTGCAATTCACTGCATCATCGCTATCCCGGCTGCCGCACGATTCATTCGTATTTGCCTCACAACTCGCCGAAGCACCGGATCCCACCATGTGGAATTCATAGGCGCATTCCGTGATCGTGCACTTGCTGTCATTGCATCTACCAGCCGATGCATTGCCAGATGTATTGCAATCTGTACCAATCTGCGCAGCAGTCGGATTTCCCCAAACATTGCCCGTTGCACCGCAATAAGTCGCATTCGACGTCGGATCCACGCAGTGAATCGTGTCACGTGTAACGCCAGTGCCAACGTTCACATACTGGATACCTCTCACTTTTGCGCATTTATACTGGCATTCGCCATCCGCACACGAACTCGATTCCGCAACGATCACATTGCCATCCTTTATCGGATTGTCATTGCATACATAATTGCATGCACCGCAGTGATTCGCGTTCATTGACGATACATTCACACAAACATTTGTCTTCGCATCTCCGCTGCCAACCACGCACAAATCCGGGGTATCTCCGGAACAGCTGTTGGGCACACAGACGCTGTCTACGCATACCATACCATCTGTACACGTTGTTCCCTGTTCATCATACGATTTGGCACCACAATAGGTGTTGTCCGTTCTCGGATCAATACATTTAATATGCTTAGCCGTATTGTCTTCGCCGACATTCACATGGCTTCTGTCACACACATACTGGCACTCGCCTTTTACACATTTATCGGAGTCTGCATACTGAATTCTATGATCGCTGCATTTATAATTGCATGTGCCGCAGTGATCTGCCTTATCAGAGTTTACATTAATGCACTGATTGCCGGTGCTTGTCGAACAAAGCGTCAGATTCGTATCTGTGCAGCTGTTATAGACGCATGCACCATT